>DUKU01000019.1:17281-20464 GCA_013329135.1 Thermoplasmata archaeon | reverse complement strand
TGGCTATACCGGGGACAAGGCGCTGGGATTGCTGCCTTGCACGGAACGGTTCGAGGTACCGAACACGGTCATGATCAAGGCGACCGACCACAAGGTCACGAAGCGCCACGCGAGCGCCTTTGCCTACCCTGAGTTGGGTGCACTGCTCAAGAACGAAGGGTGCGATGCTATCGTGATCGTGGGCCTGAGCGCGAGCGGGTGCGTGCTGGCGACCTTCTTCAGCGCCTTCTACTGGGATATCCGTCCTTACGTGCTTCAGGGCGGCATCGCGTCACACAACGAGGAGCATGTCCGGTTCGCGGAGGACATATGCGACACCGTGAGCCTGCAGGCGCTCGACAGCACATTCCGCTGAACAGTCACCGGCGACGCTGACTAGAAGTCGGTGGGACTCGAATCAGAGAGGGTTGAACCTCTTACAATCCTCCTTGGTTCAGATTGACCCGCCCGCGGCAGCGATGAGATGTTCGACAGCCGGCGCGACCACATCGACCGGCGGTTCACTTCTTGACCTCGTAGCTGAGCAGCACAAGGCCGTTCCCTTTCCTTTCCACTCTCTTCAATTCTAGTTCGAGCGGTCGGGCCAAATCATTGGCCGTCTTGAAAATGGACACATTCTTCGTCCCGCCAACGATGTGAGGGTGGACCAGGATGTTGACCTCGTCGGTCAGGCCGTTCTCCAGCAGCACCCCGTTCAGGGTGCCCCCGCAATCAGCCCTCAGGTTCTCGACGCCATGTTTCTCAGCCAGCCATTCCAGTGCGGCCTTGATGTCCACGTGGTCCTCTCCCGCGACAAAATACTCCACATTGCGGTCATCGAGGTATCTTAGGTGGTCCTTCGGAGTGGTCTTCGAGCAAAGGATGATGACCTCTCCCCAATAGGGAACGTCCAACAGCTTCTGGATGTTCTTGATCCGGCCGTGGCTGTCCGGGACCACAACCAGCACGCCCTCCTTCTTCATCCGCTCACGGGTCGGTCTCCGGTCCTCCAGGTCGAAGCCCTCTTCGGACACCAGTATGGTCTCGGAGCTGATCAGCACCGCATCAGTGGGCCAGGACATCGCCTCCCCATAGTAGGTCTCCATGTCTGCCGCGAAACCAGTTATCCGTCCGTCCACGCTCACTGCATTGTACAACAACACCCTCGGCCTCATGACTCATTCCCCGTTCTCATTAGATGGCTGGGATACATCAAGATTACGCGAACCCGGGTGAAAGTAGAATGCTGGGCATGTGTTCATATCATACTGAACGGTCCAAAGAAGGTTGCCTCAGGTCTTCATCATGGCGTCGGTCGGCCACCCTCGTCATCGGCATAACCGCGCTCCTCGCGCCTGTGGTGATGCGCATCGAAGACCGCACAGCCGATGCGGTGATGGTCGAAATGCAGAACAGGAAGTAGAGAAATGGTGGGCCCAGCCGGATTCGGACCGGCGATCTTCTGCATGTCAAGCAGATGTCATAGCCACTAGACCATGGGCCCTTGTAGGGGCCGAGATAAGACAAGGGGTTCTATAACCCTTTCTATCCTGCCTCCGCACGGCCAGCATACGAAAGGTGGGATTTATTGCCGAGCGTCACCCTTGGCCTGGATGCATGCGTTCCGGGAAGGTGCTCGTATACGCCGGCAAGGGTTCGTCCCACTCATGGGTCTGGATGGCGGACCTGCTCGAGTTCGAGAGGGTCTTCGACACCGAGTTCGTGGACGCCAACAGGCTCGTCAGCGCGCTCAAGGAGGGTTCGTCTCTTGTGGTCATCTCCGGAGGCGACGGGTTCGAGATCGCATCGTCCCTGTCGGCTCGCGGGTTCAAGGCGATCGAAGAACATGTCCGCGTCGGCGGCCGATACTTCGGGGCGTGCGCGGGCGCGTATCTCCCCCTATCCTCAAGGGTGGAACCCTTCGACAGGTTCAACCTCTCGACCACGAGGATAGTGAACATCGCGCCCGCTCCCGACGAGTCCGTAGAGTCGTCCCCGAGGACCGGGGTCAGGTACGGCTCATGCAGCATCGTCCATCCCGTCAGGGGCGATGTCGTGGTCGCAGACGGGACTCGTTCCTTCACAGTGCCGATATTCGGTGGGCCCGTGTTCCGGGAGCCGGAATCCGACCGCGTGTTGCTCAGGTACTTGTCGTTCACTGAGAAGACTTCGTTCCAGGTCGATTGCGACAGGGCGGAGGCCATGATGCTCGGAGCACCTGCCGTTGTGTCATCCCGTGTTGGCGATGGGACGATGATACTCGCGGGCCCGCACCTTGAGCACCCCGGGTATCCTGAGGCTAATTCGGCGTTCCTTGACCTCTCCGGGATACACCGCGGAAGGGCTGAGGCCACGGGTGCGCACGCGAGAAGGCGAGACGGTGCGCTCGACAGATCCCTGGCGGACCTCAAGGTCGCGGTCCTGGGAATGGAGCGTGAGTCTTTCCTGGTCGGGGCGAAGCTCTGGGACGGCGGGAGGCTGTTGGAGCTGGCGCATGCGGTCGAAAAGCGGAAGGACTCCCTGGACCGGGACGCAACCCAGGCCGTCGTGTCCCTCCTGGATGACGCCCGCGAGGACCTCCTGACTCAGGGTCCGCACCGGGTAGCGGACTCAGATTCGGCTCCAGCGAAGCTCATCGAGGCGGCCAGGCTCTGCATGAACAGCTACTTCAAGACCATGAAGGGATGATTTTATACTGACCCATCCTCATTCGAGCAGACATGCCTGAGGGCAGGTACCTGAGCGAGAGGGCGTGGCTGTACGTCCCGTTCTTCCTTGCCGTGCTGCTCGTCTCCGCGATAATCCTCTTGCTGCCCTACGACACGGTATACGTGCGCGACAGGACCTACCTGCTCGCGTTCCTTGTGACCGTCGTTTCCTGCACCGCGATATTCCTCCTGGGGACGTTGTACAACATCCTCTTCTGGATGCGTGGGAAAGGCCTCGTCACGAGCCCTGAGAGACGGCTGCTCGGACTCGTCTGGAAGGCCCTGAGGCTCGTGCTGAGCCGGATGTTCACGAAGGCTTTGGCAGTGTTCTTCAGGGACGCCCTCTATCTCTCCAAGCTCAAGGGCAGGAGCGCTTCGAGATGGTTCATGCATCTCATGATACTCGGCGGATTCCTACTCATGTTCGCGTTCGATCTCCTGGTCACGCTCTCCATGGACATTCTGGAATATGGACCCATGATCGATGAGGGAGGAG
>DUKU01000019.1:12230-17272 GCA_013329135.1 Thermoplasmata archaeon | reverse complement strand
CATCTCATGATACTCGGAGGTTTCCTCCTCATGTTCGCGTTCGACCTCCTCGTCACGCTCTCCATGGACATCCTGGAATATGGGCCCATGATCGATGAGGGAGGCTGGGCCAAACTATGGGTCAGGGACTTCGGGTTCGAGCTCGCGGGCGCCATGATGCTCGTCGGCCTGACCATCGCGGCCGTGCGCAGGTTCATCCTGAGGCCCAGGATCGTCAGGACGGAGCTGCCGGACGCCGCCTCGATCCTGTTCCTGCTGGCCGTCGTCCTCGGGGGATTCATACTCGAGGGGATGGGCATCGCGGGAGGCATCCCGGGGCACACCCAGGACATCGAGTACTCCTTCCTCGGATACGCCATCTCGCTCGTGCTCCCCGCGTCCTCGGGTGACTGGTACGATGCTGCGTGGCTCATCCACGGGATCATGAGCGCCCTGCTCATCGCCTACATACCGTTCAGCAAGCTGTTCCACATGATTGCGACGCCAATCGTGATTGAGCTCGAGGGCATGATGTCCAAGGAGGTGCGGAGATGAAGAAGCTGGACATCTCCAAGCTGGACGTCCTCGCGCTCATGCGGTTCGACGCGTGCACGCGGTGCGGCGAGTGTACCGCCACTTGCCCCACGGGAGGCGAGGCCCAGGACGTCGAGCTCGTCACCCCGAGGGGGAAGATACTCCGGCTCAGGGAGTTCTACAAAGGCCAGTACGGCCTGAGGGCGCGGCTGCTGGGTCCGAAGTATCAGTCGGATGCGGACCTCGATGAGTTGGCGAAGCGCGCGTACGAATGCACGATCTGCGGCCAGTGCAAGACCGTGTGCCCTGCCCACCTCGACACGATCGATATGTGGGAGAACATGCGCGAGTTCCTCGTGTCGAACGGCCTCGGCCCGATGCCGGAGCATCAGCAGATAGTCAAGAGCATCGAGAACTACGACAATCCCTGGATGCAGCCTCGGACCCAGAGGTCCAGGTGGGCCAGGAAGCTCGACAAGGACATCACGGTCAAGGACTCGCTCAAGGAGCACAGCGATGTGCTCTACTTCGTCGGATGCACGGCCGCGTACGATCCCAACATCAGGAACATGGCCCTCGATACGGCCACCGTGCTGTCCAAGGCCGGGATCGACTTCGGCACTCTGGGCAACGAAGAGGGTTGTTGCGGCTCCACCATGCTCAGGACCGGCCTGCGCGAGCAGGTCAGGAAGATGGCGGAAGGTAACATCGCACGGTTCGAGCAGGCCGCTCCGTCCATGATCGTGACGAGCTGCGCTGGCTGCTACAAGACCCTCAGGCAGGACTACCCGATGTTCGGCAAGCTCCCCGCGAAGGTGGTGCACATCACGACCCTCGTGGACGAGCTGCTGAGGTCGGGGAAGCTCGTGCCGACCAAGAGGGTCGAGGGCACGGTGACGTTCCACGACCCGTGCCACCTGGGTCGGCACAACGACCTCTACGACGAGCCGAGGCGGATACTGGGATCCATACCCGGGCTCAAGGTCGTCGAGATGGAGCGGAACAGGGAGGAAGCTCGGTGCTGCGGCGCTGGCGGGGGTGTCAAGACGGCCTTCCCCGACCTCGCGGGCAAGATATCCGCACTGAGGGTCGAGGACGCGGAGCGGACGGGCGCGGGCATTCTGACGACCTCGTGCCCGTTCTGCTACCAGAGCCTCAAGGCGACGATCGACGCGAAGGGTTCGAAGTTGAGGATGACGGACCTGATGGAGCTGCTGAGGACCTCTTTGTGAGCGCGAGCGTGTCGCGCGCGACGGTCACGATAGCCGCCTTGCCGCGCTCGGATGCGGCGACCACCATGAGCAGGAACGGGATGGCCAACAGGAAGCACTCCTGAGGCGTCGCGCCCAGGTACAGCATGACCATGAGGGCAGCGATGCCCGAGGTCCTACCGATGTCCAGCACATACTCCCTCGTCAGGACCGAGTCGTTCTTCTTCTCCTCCATGGTGTCGGTCAGGATCGCGAACAGGAACACGGGAAGGACGAACGACGCGAACTCCAGCAGTCCGTTCGACAGGGCGTACTCCTCCATCGTGCCAGACATCCAGATCAGTATGATGCACGGAATCGAACCAATCGCGCTGATCTTCAGGAAGAGGCTGCGGTTCTGTATCCTGTCCGAGACCTTCCCGAGTATGATGCCCATGAGCCCCGCACTCAGGCCGAACAGCGAGAAGAGCACACCGAGGGACACCTCGTCCTGGGAGAACATGTACGCCACGATCGTGACATCGACCCAGAACACCCCCTCGAACCCACCCTCGCCGAGCAGCGCTATCACGTTCCTCTTCCCTATGGCGCCGAGCGTGATGCGCATGACCTGGGCCTTGGGTATGTAGTTCCTGTACGCGACCACCATGAGCGCCGTCGCGACTATGATCACGATGCCTATCGCGAACAGGATCATGTAGTTGATGAACCCGATCACGAGCCCTCCCAGGAAGGGGGCGAAGAACGCTGCGAGTGGCCAGACGAAGAAGAACGCCCCGTACTTCACTCCCCTGTCCGTCTTCTGCGTCATCTGCGCCATGAGTACGTTGAACGGCGTCCAGAAGAACGGATACCACAGGCCGAACGCTATCCCGACCCCGATCCCGATGATCCATCCATCGTCCACCAGCAGGAACATCGAGTACTCGACCACCAGGCACGCGAGCCCGAACACCATGGCGTTCCTCGGGTCGATGTGCGGCTTCCAGGACATCCAGAGGCTGACGATGATGGCGATGCCGAACCCTATCGCGAGGTAGGTCGGCCCGGCCCAGATGGGCATGTCCAGCTCGTTGTACAGGTAGATCATGTTGAAGGAGGCGGCGAACGTGTTGCCGAACGCGAGCATCGTCTCGATGATGAACAGGCCCGCGAACGCCTTCCTCGACATATGACGGGGAAAAACGATGCCAGGATTAAACCTTGCCGGGGTTTGTCTCAGCATGCCCCACGACTACATCCCGTCGAGGATCTTCAGTTTCTTGTGCCCGCCCGGGCCTCCCCTGCGCTCCCGGGCCTTCTCGATGCATGCCTCGTCGTCGCACAGGAAGGACGCGAACAGGTACCTCTTGGCGGGTTTGCCGCATATCTCGCACTTCTCGCCATCTATCAACTGGATCCCTCTCCCGCATGCATCTACTCGGCGGTATATCTGAGCTTCCTCTTCCTGGCACCCGTCTTCTCCGATATGAGGCGTCTCCCGAGCCTCGAGTCAGCCAGGACCGAGTAGAATTCCAGGTCGGCCCCGCACTCGGGACACACGCTCCGGGTCTTCTCAAGGGTGGATTCGCACACAGGGCACTCCCCCATCGCCGCGAGCCGCTCCGATGACCTCCTCGCTCCTCCGATGAGCGGACCCTTCATGGAGCTCTCCGAGGGCGTGTCCGATAGGAGCTTCTTGACAAGGCGAGGTACAGTCAGCTCCTCCTCGGGCTCTGGGGACGGGATCGCGAGCGCGGACCCGACCGAGCGCACGGGCCTCGGGGCCACCCAAACGAATGACCGCTCGGGGTGCGCACGCACGAAGTCCTTCAGCCTCTGCCTGTCTATGTATGCCCTGCCCGAGCCACCCAGGCCGTAGATCTCGCATAGTATCCTCAGGTCGTCGGGGTCTGAGAAGAGCGCGATGTCCCCCTCGGTCACGAGCTCGATGTGGTACCTCTTGTACATGACGTACAGGTACACCATGATGGCGATGATGGCGAAAGCGCCGATCTGGTACGGGTCGTGGCCCAGGCTGACGAGGACCGCGGCGACCGCGATGGTGCCGAGCGCGAACACGAGCGTGAACGCGCCCCATGCCTGTTCCGCCCTCATGCTTTCGAGATATGGAGCGGCCAGCCCGTAGAAATATCTGTGGGGCCGTCACGCCCTCTCTATGGACATCGAGAAGTCTACTGAACGCACCGAGTGCGTGATCCACCCGACCGATATGATGTCCGCCGCGTCCGCGTATCTGGCGATGTTCTCCGGCGTGATGCCTCCTGACACCTCGACCAAGATGTCCGGGCACCTCTCCTTGAGCTTCGAGTAGAGCTCCCTCGCCTCTCCAGGACCGAAGTTGTCGAGCATGATGATGTCCGCGCCAGCCTCGAGCGCGGCGAATGCGTCCTTCTCGCACTCGACCTCTATCTCTATCTTCTTCGTGAAGCTGGACCTCTTGGCCCTCTTGAGGGCTTCGTGCACGCTCCCCGCGACATTGATGTGGTTGTCCTTGATGAGGATCGCGTCGTCCAGCCCGAACCTGTGCGGGTCGCCGCCTCCCAGGACCACTGCCTTCTTCTCGAACTCCCTGAACCCGGGGACGGTCTTCCTCGTGGCCGCGACCCTGACATGGGGGTTGACCTCCCTGCACTTGTCGACCATGTCGCTCGTGACCGTCGCGATGCCGCTCATCCTCATCAGGAAGTTCAGCGCGAGCCTCTCGCCCGCCAGGAGGGACCTCGCGGGCCCGGAGACCCCCAGGATGAAGTCCCCCTTCTTCACGGACGCGCCGTCCTTGCGCCTCATGACCGCCCTCGCCCCGAGCTCCTTGAACACCTCGGACGCCTCAGCGGCTCCTGCAAGGACGCACCTCTCCTTCGCTATGATCCTGCCCCTGGCCTTCTGGTCGGGGGATACGAGGAGCTCCGATGTGATGTCACCTGAGCCGATGTCCTCTCTGAGGTATTCGTGTATCTTCGAGCGCATGTGCTCGGAAAGAGAGCGTTTGCCCTAATAATGATATCCCGCGTCAGAGCACGAACTTCTCCCCGTTCATGGGGAGGAGCACTTCGAAACCCTCCTTGCGGAGTTCCTCGGCCAGCGGTTCCCTGTGGTCCCCATGGCAGAGCACGATCTTCTGGGGAGAGCACCCCTTGGCGAACGCGACGAGGTCGTCATGGCCCGCGTGGGCCGAGAAGTCGAACTTCAGGACCTCGCACTCGACCTTCTCCACGACCCCGTGGAACTCCATCGTGCCCGTGTCCAGGAGCTTCCGGCCGTTGCTACCTTCGACCTGGTACCCTGTCATGAGGATGGCGTTCTTGGGGTCTTCTG
>DUKU01000019.1:11645-12150 GCA_013329135.1 Thermoplasmata archaeon | reverse complement strand
ACTCCATCGTGCCCGTGTCCAAGAGCTTCCGACCGTTGCTCCCCTCGACCTGGTACCCCGTCATGAGGATGGCGCTCTTGTGGTCCTCTCTGGCCGCCTCGATGTAGCTCACGACCGGGCCACCGTCCAGCATGCCGCTGGTCGTCACGATGACCTCACCGTCATGGGCCCTCTGGCGCGCCTGGAAGTTCTTGACCTCCCTGCCCCTTGAGACTGCCTGACGGAGCCTCTTCGCGGAGCGCAGATGCTGCGGCTCCTCGAGGTATATCTTGTTCACGGACTTGCCCATGCCGTCGTGCCAGTAGTCGAGCTTGCTGTCCTTGAGCAGTAGGAGCATCTCCTGGGTCCTCCCGACTGCGAAGGCGGGCACGATGGCCTTCCCGCCCCGGTCCACGACCTCGTGGACCTTCTTCAGGAACTCGTACTCCGTCTTGAGCCGGTCAGGATGGTTCCTGCCGGAGTAAGTGGATTCCATGATCAGGTTGTCGCACTTCACGGGCTTGGC
>DUKU01000019.1:2768-11497 GCA_013329135.1 Thermoplasmata archaeon | reverse complement strand
TTGCCCACGAGCTCGTACATGGTCGCCCCCGGGATGTGTCCCGCGGAGTGCGTCCGGACCTGCATGTCCTGGACCGGGACCGTGTCCCCGAACTCGATGTCCCGGAACCTGCCCAGGGCCTGCTTGACATCCGTCTTCCCGTACATCTCGGGATAGCCCTCGGATGCGGCGACCTTGATGCTGTCCTCCATCAGGATCGAGCCGACCTTCTTGCTTGTGGTCGTCGCTATGACATCTATATCGTGCCTCGCGGTCACCCACGGGATCATGCCGCAGTGGTCCAGGTGTGAGTGCGTGAGGAACATCATATCTATCGGGGGCGCTGGCGCCGGATACTTCGGCGGGTCTGTGGCGGACATACCGTAGTCGAAGAGCACCTTGGCCTTGCCGGTCTTCACGAGTATGGCGAGCCTTCCGACCTCGTGCCCTCCTCCCAGGAATTCGCAATCTATTGGCATTGGCAGGCCAACGACCTCTCGTATAATATGCTTGTCCCATGACCCGCGGTGCTGGTTCAGGACTCCCCGACGACCTGGACGGTCAGTTCCCTGGACCGCGGCCTCACATCCAGTTCCAGGAACACGATCTGCTGCCATGTCCCGAGCACGAGCCTCCCGTCCACGACCGGGACCGTGAGCGAAGGGCCTATGAACGATGCCCTCACATGCGAGTGCCCGTTCCCGTCGCCCCAGCGCCTGTGGTGCTCGTAGTCCAGGTCCTTCGGGTACAGCCGGTCCATGGCGCCCTTCATGTCCGCCACGAGCCCGGGCTCGTGCTCGACCGTCGTGACGGCCGCCGTGGAGCCGACGACGAATACGCACGCGAGCCCAGCCCTCACACCGGAATCAGAGACGATATTCTGGACTCTCTCCGTCACATCGACGATCTCATCCCTGGCGGATGTATTGAGCCCCACGCTGCCTGTGAAGACGGTCATGATTCACACCGCCTAGGGTAATCGTATCAATGTTGATAAGGACTTCAACCGTTCGAGGGTTGTACCAATCGGGCATGCCATATGCCTGGTACATACCTCCTGGGAAGTGACACTTCCTAGCAAGAAATATATAACGAATGCTTACAATAGACCCCCTCATATGAGCTCCGGAGAAGGGTACGGTAGCAGGTACGGGAATAGGGCTCATAACGCTGACACCCGGATTTGGATAGCGTCCGCGTTCCGTGTGCAGTTCATCAAGACGGGCATAGAGAAGGCGGGGAGCATAAACAGGCTCGCGCGGGAGATGGGGTATCGGTCTCGGATCCACCCGGGGTGGAGCGTCCGGCAGATACTCGTCGGCGAACAGCCGTTCCCATACGAGCGACTTCTGAAGCTCTCCGACTACGTGGGGTACCCAATCGAGGAAGTGCTGAGGTACAGGACCGAGCCGCAGCGCGTCACGGTCCAGAACACGAACGATGCCCTCGCGAGACACGGGCTCTGGTGCTACCACATCGCCAGGATGAGACTCAGGTGAGTCGCGTCGGATGAACTGGACCACGCATCGCCTATCGCTCCAGGATGTACCAGGTCCGGGCCTTCCGACATAAACCTAATATACGAACAAGCTTGTTGCGTCAAATATGGCTCTGGGTCTGGATTTGGCGTTGGCCTTCGTCATCATAGGCATTCTCATGCTACTTGCGGAGGCAGCGTCCCCGGGGTCATTCATCATCGTTCCCGCTACGGTCCTGCTGGTCCTTGGTGGCATCGGCCTGGTCTATCCAGACTGGCTGCTGACATGGTACGCGCCCGTCACCGCTGTGGTAGTGCTCGTGCCGATGCTCGTCGTGACTATCAAGATGTACCAGAAGCTCGCCCCGCCCGTCCCTCCTGAGACTACGGTTGGTAGCTCCCTGGTGGGAATGAATGGTATTGTCGAGAGAGAGGTGTTGCCCAACAGCATGAAGGGCAAGGTCAGGATATCCAACGACACGTGGAGCGCGACCTCGACTGTCCCGATCCCCGCTGGTAAGAAGGTCGTCGTCAAGTCGAGCGAGGGCGTCCATGTCGTCGTCGAGGAGCTTCCGGAAGGCGGCCCTCAGTGAACAGATGAGAATATTGGAGGAGGAGGAGTGGAATGGCTGATGCAGGAATAGTCGCGCTGATGATACTCGTGATAATCGCGGCAATCGCGATCATGACGACGGGTATCAAGATCATCAGGCCCTACGAGCAGGGCATATACATGAGCCTGGGCAGGTTCATGAAACTGCTGGACCCGGGCTTCAACATGGTCCGGCCGCTGATAAACGAGGTCATCAAGATCGACCTGCGTACCCAGGTCATGGACGTCCCGAGGCAGGAGGTCATCACGAAGGACAACTCCCCCACGAACGTGGACGCCATCATCTACGTGAAGGTCATCGACCCGAAGAAGGCGTTCTTCGAGGTCACGCAGTATCGCACCGCAACGATATACCTCGCGCAGACCACCCTGAGGTCCATCATCGGCGACATGGAGCTCGACGAGATACTCTCAAACAGGGAGAAGATCAACCTCCACCTGAGGGACGTGCTCGATGAGGCCACTGACAAGTGGGGCGTGAAGGTCGAGGCGGTCGAGATCAGGGAGGTCGACCCCGCGGGCAAGGTCAAGGACGCCATGGAGGAGCAAACCTCGGCCGAGAGGCTGAGGAGGGCGGCGATCCTCAAGGCGGACGGCCAGAAGAGGGCCGCGATCCTTAACGCCGAGGGCGACAAGCAGTCCCGCATATTGCAGGCTGAGGGCTTGAGGCAGGCCAAGATCCTCGAAGCCGAGGGTTCGAGGCTCGCGATCATACTCGAGGCCCAGGGTGAGGCGCAGAAGCTGCGCGTGATTGCTGTGGGCGCGGCCCCGCTCGACTCGAAGGCCCTTACGGTCCTGTCCCTTGAGACGCTCAAGGCCGTGGGCAACGGCCAGGCGACCAAGATCATATTCCCGTTCGAGCTCACGAGGCTCGTCGAGGGCGCATCGGAGTACCTAGGCGTCGGCAGGCTCACGCCGCAGAGGGAGGTCACGAATTTCGCTGACCTAGAGCGGTCCGTTGGCAAGGCCGACGACGTCCTTGGGCCGATTCCGAAGCCGGAGGAGCTCCGGAGGGAGATGAAGGCCGTCGAGGAGATGATGGCCAAGGAGAAGGTCGAGGCGGAGCAGATCGCCGAGATAGCCAAGAAGGACAAGATGACCTCGAGGCTGGACAAGTCCTAGGCCTTTTCGGAAACCCCTCAAACCACTTGCGCGCTTTTCATCAGCATCTCGCGAGCAGAGCGGCCGCCTTGTCCCTGGCGTCGGCTAGGACCTTGCCCTCGTCGACCGTCACGAACTCCCGGTCGCGCAGCACGAACCTGCCGTCGACCATGGTGTCCCTCACGGCCTGGCTGGGGGAGGCGTACACGAGGTTGGAGACCGCGTTCTCCCTGGTCGTCGGGGTCATCCCGGGGGTGCTGCAGTCCACTATCACGATGTCGGCCTTCTTGCCCGGCTCTATGGACCCGAAGTCCCTCGACGCTCCCAACGCGGCCGCTGCGTCCACCGTGGCCAAGTCGAGCGCCTTCTGGGCCGGCACCACGGTCGCGTCCCATCTGTGCGCCTTGTGCATCAGCGAGGCGAACTTCATCTCGAGGAACATGTCGAGCGAGTTGTTGGACGATGCGCCGTCCGTGCCGAGGCAGACCGTGACCCCGTTCGCGAACATCTCCGGCAGCGGGGCGAACCCGCCGCTCGCGAGCTTCATGTTGCTCGTGGGGCAGTGGGCGACGGACACGCCCGCCTTCGCGAGCATGCGTACCTCGTTGATGGTGAGCCAGACACCGTGCGCGGCGATGTCACCCTTTGCCAGGAACCCCGTCTCGGCCAGGTGCTCGACGGGCCTCTTCCCGGTCTTCTTCTGGAACTCGTAGACCTCGTACCTCGTCTCGGACAGGTGGTAGTGGCAGAAGGTGGCCTCCCTCTTCGCCAGTTCCCTGGCCTTGCGGAAGGTCTCGTCCGAACACACGTACACCCCCTGAGGCGCGACCACGGGCTTGACGAGCGTCCTGCCCTTGTGCGCCATGATGAACTTCTCGCAGTTCTTGACAGGGTCTCCCTTCTGGGTCGTGAACTCCTGGTCGAGGACCGCCCACCCCAGATACCCCCTGATGCCGACCTGCTCGACGCTCTTCGCTATGACATCCTGCGCATAGTACAGGTCCAGGAACGTCGTCGTGCCGGTCCTGGCCATCTCCAGGCACCCGAGGGCCGCTCCCGCGGCGATGTCCTCGTTCGTCCGCTTCGAGTCTATCGCGAACGTGCGCTCCAGGAACCCCTCGAGCCTCACGTCGTCCGCGACACTCCTCATCACCGCCATCGAGACGTGGGCATGGCAGTTGATGAGCCCAGGCATGACGACGCACCCGGAGGCGTCAACGACGTCATCGGCATCCCGTCCGACCTGCCCGACCTGCTCTATCCTGGTGCCGTTGACGAGCACGTCCGTTCGCAGGACCTCCCTGTTCGCATTCTGTGTCACGACAAGGCCGTTCTTGATCAGCGTTGAGGACAGGCGGGCACACCCCTCTGGCTTCGGAAGGGTATTAAAGGGACCAAGCATTAAGGTTTCTCGACCCATGGTCAGGATAACTTTTCTCGGAACTGGTGGAGGCCGGTTCGCCACCATCTACCAGGCGCGCGCGACGGGTGGCATATATGTGGAGGATCAGAGAAACCTTCACATCGACCCCGGCCCCGGAGCGCTCGTCAGGATGCGCTCGATAGGCATCGACCCGCTCAAGACGAACGCGATCCTCGTGTCGCACTGCCATCCAGACCACTACATGGACGCCGAGATACTCATCGAGGCGATGACCGAGGGTGGCACCAGGAAGCAGGGCCTTCTCATAGGCAGCAAGAGCGTCATAGAAGGGGACGACGGCTACGGCCCCGCGATATCGAAGTACCACCAGGCCAAGCCGAAGTACGTGAAGGTCATGGAGCCATTCTCGAAGGTCACGATGAAGCCGATCGAGGTGTGGGCGACCCCATCGGCGCACACTGACACCACCTCCGTGGGCTTCAGGATACAGACCTCGGGCGGGATGCTCTCGTACGTCTCGGACACGCAGCTCCTGGAGCAGGTCATCAAGGCGCATAGGAAGTGCAGGATCCTGATCGCGTGCGTGACCAGGCCGCTTGGCCAGCGCATCCCGCACCACCTGTGCACGGAAGACGCTGGCTACCTCGTGGAGAAAGTGAAGCCGGAGCTGGCCATCATCACACACTTCGGCATGCGTGTGATCCAGGAGAACCCGGAGACCCAGGCCAAGTGGATCGAGGAGAGCTCCGGCGTCAGGACCGTCGCCGCTCGCGACTTCATGTCCGTCGATTTCGAGAAGGACGGCATCGAGGTCAGCGACAGGCTGAAGATGGCCCAGGACAAGTAGTGTCAGAGGGGCTGAGGCGGCTGCGGCCCGTCCGTGATCGACAGTTGCCCCGGGGTCGAGGCCGTCGGGTGCTTCTCGCACATGTCACATGCGGTTATCATGCCACGGAATATCCGGCAATCCTTCTCAGAACACATGTCTCCCATCCCTTGCTGTGGTCGAATCACTATGTCAGGTAATAAAGATTGCATGTGCGCGCACGCTGCGTGCGGGCGCTGATTCGTGCACAACGGTTAACTAACCCGTCGGGGATAGCCGCGCCCGATGGCCGCGGAGCTGAGCAGCGAGGACGTCTCGAGGGTGTGCGATTACTGCACGGACAAGAGGATGTCTCTCGCTATCGTGCGCACGCGCGAGGCCCCGACCGAGCTCAGCCGCCTGTTCGAATGCTTGGGCGAGGCGTGCTCCCTCTCCTTCAAGAGGAAAATGTGGTCCCCGTCTGCCGATTTCGGATTCGCCGAATTATATTCGAACGAGAGAATCCTCGTAGTGCTGTATATCGGAGGCGAACATACGGAACTCGTAAGCCTCTCGGAGATAGACGATATCTTCCTCCAGGACCTCGAGGACACCTTGGCCTCCTCAAATATCCAGTCGTCCACGATCAGAGACGGCCTGTAGCTACTCCGGCCAACGGCCGGAGGGGTCCTCGTACCACGCTGGCAGGTATCCCAGAAATCATATTATAGCACGAGCCGACTGGGCATCAATTGGTGTCTTAGGTTGGTGGCTCAACTTTCCTCCTAAGCAGAAATTTTGACAATCCCCACCACACCAACCGAAAGACACCTTAACTCTCCTTCATCGTCATGATGTGCGCGTGCGCGCTATTGCGTGCGCGGCGCGACTCCGATATTCGTTGCACGTTTTTCAGGGCTCTCCCGGGCACCTGCATTTATTACCTCCGGGCCTAATCCATGTGTCCGATGTCCATCGAGGACGCCGTTCTCAAGAAGGTCAAGCCGACCAGGGCGCAGGACACGAAGGTCCTGGATGCCGTCCACGAGCTCGAATCCATCGTAACCAGCGAGGCCAGGCGTCTGGACGCGCATGTCGAGCTGATGCTTGTGGGGTCGGTGGCCAAGGGGACCCATCTGAGGGACCCCGACATAGACCTGTTCATGCTGTTCCCGGAGAGCACGTCGCTCGAGACGTTGAAGGAGAAAGGCCTCGCGATCGGCAGGGGCGTGCTCGGGGGCAGGGAGCACTACGCCCAGCACCCGTACGTGAGAGGGGATTTCGAGGGCTTCCAGGTGGACCTGGTGCCGTGCTTCAAGGTCAGGGACACGAGGAGCAAGATGAGCGCGGTCGACAGGACCCCGTTCCACACCAGGTTCGTGAAGGAGAACCTGGGCAAGGGCCAGGCGGACCAGGTGCGCCTGCTGAAGCGCTTCATGAAGGGCATCGGGTGCTATGGTGCCGAGGCCAAGGTCCAGGGATTCTCGGGCTATCTGTGCGAGCTCCTGGTCATGCGTTTCGGCACATTCGGCTCCGTCCTCCAGGCCTCGTCGCAGTGGAAGAGGGGCGAGCACATCGAGTTGCCTGGCCATGAGGGCAAGGAGTTCTCCGAGCCCATCACATTCATCGACCCTGTGGACGCCTCGAGGAACGTCGCGTCCGCGGTGTCACTCGAGAGCCTGCTGCTCCTCATACGTGCCTCGCGCGAATACCTAGGGTCGCCCTCGGAGAAGTTCTTCTTCCCCGCGGAGAGGACGCCGTGGCCATCTTCGAAGGTCAAGGAGGTCGCGGGCGAGAGGCTGGGTAACATCGTGTCCGTGTCATTCCCGAAGATCGACCTGATAGACGACGTGGTGTATCCTCAGCTGAGGAAGTCCCTGTCTGCGGCCGTGGCCCTCCTCGAACGACAGGAATTCGAGGTGGAACGCACCAGCATCCATGTTGACGGGCTCGCCCACCTGGTCATCGAGCTCGCGTCGCTCACCCTCCCGGACGAGAGGAGGCACAGGGGCCCCCCCGATAAGTCGGAGAACGCGAAGGAGTTCCTGGCCAAGTGGTGGAAGAAGGGCCTCTCCCCTCCGTTCGTGGAGAGGGGACGGTGGTACGTCATCGCCAGGAGGGATGTGACCCGAGGGGACGAACTCCTCAGGCAGGAGATGCGGCGCCTCAGCCTCGGGAAGGATGTCAAGAAGGTCAACGAGCTCTCGGTGCTCACTGGTCCGGAGATGCTGAAGATGCAGCACCTGGCGGCCCTGACGGAGCACTTCGACGACAGTGCTCCCTGGGATAGATGAGCCTCAGGCGGAGACCGGGATCGCGCTTGCGGGCATGAACACCGTCACGTGGCCCGCATCGTCGGCTGCCCGTATCTCGAAAGTGAGGCTGCCAGACAGGATCTGGTCGCCGGTAAGCAGGAAACCGTATCTGTGGCTCTCCTCGGGCGTCATGCTGAGGAAGTTCTCTCCTCCGTCCACAGACACGAGTGTCGTCACGAGCTCGCCGTTGTCGGCCACCTTGGCCGTGATGTTCACCGTATAAGCCGCAGAGGCGTGGATCATCGAATCCAGAGACTCACCCCATCTCGGGACCCACACATACGCTCCGACGGAATCCACATACTCGTAATCTATGGCCGTGACATTCGTGCCGTTGTCGACCCAGACCGTCACTTCGGTCACGGATGGGTCGGCGTGGTCGGCGATGGGGAAGTTGAACATCAGGACCCATACGGCCAGGAATGTGAAGAAGAACCATGCGATGTTCCCGGCCCAGTTCTTCTTCTGGAACTGGGTGACGTCAACCTTGATGAATGGGTAGAAGTACTTGAGAGAGACGAGTCCGGCGATGACGATGGCGAGGCCCAGCGGGACCAGGTCCTGGTCGAGGTTCGCCATCACGCCCGCGACGATGCCGAAGACTGCGGCATAGCCCACGGTCAGCAGGACCGTCTTCGTGTCCCTGAGCTCCTTGAGCAAGAACTCCTTCTCGTCGAACTCAGGAGGCGTGAACTCGTAGTCCTCCTTGTCTTCCTTGTCCTTCTTTCTCTTCTTGGCCATTCTGGCCCTCGAAGAGCTGGGGCTATTTAATACCTTTTGGTGCGGCCGCCGGTCGAGTTCACGTCCTGTGCCCGCACCACTTTCGCCTACCTCTAATCCATACCCTTATATTCGCGGCTCGGGCTTTTGAAACACGCAAGGTGCAGTGTCTACATGTCCGAAGAGGAGATTGCAAAGCTCCCAGGCGTCGGGCCCGCGATCCTAGAGAAACTCAAGGAAGCGGGATACAATGACATCATGATGATCGCAGTGGATTCCCCCAAGAACCTGGCGGAGCTCGCTGAGGTTGGCGAGTCGACCGCTGCGAAGCTCAT
>DUKU01000019.1:0-2572 GCA_013329135.1 Thermoplasmata archaeon | reverse complement strand
CGCAGGAAGACCATCGCCAAGCTCGGGTCCGGATCCAAGTCCCTGGATGAGCTCATGGGCGGAGGGTTCGAGTCGCGGGCCATCACCGAGTTCTTCGGCGAGTTCGGTTCTGGCAAGACGCAGCTGTGCCATCAGCTCGCGGTCAACTGCACGAGGCCGTTCGACGAGGGCGGGCTCGAGGGGCACACGATGATCATAGACACCGAACAGACCTTCAGGCCAGAGAGGATAGTACAGATGTCCGAGGCGCTCGATCTGGACCCGGACGAGATCCTGAAGAAGATACACGTCGCCAGGGCGTTCAACAGCCACCACCAGACCCTGCTCGTGGACAAGGCGACCGAGCTCGCCAAGGAGTACCCTGTCAGGATGCTTGTCGTGGATTCACTCACCGCTCACTTCAGGGCGGAGTACATCGGCCGCGGCACCCTCGCGGAGCGGCAGCAGAAGATCAACAGGCACATGCGGGACCTTTCCAGGCTCGGATTCCTCAACAACGTCTGCGTCTATGTCACCAACCAGGTGATGTCGAGGCCTGACATGTTCTTCGGCGACCCGACCGCGGCGATAGGCGGCCACATCGTGGGGCATGCGTCCACGTTCCGCATCTACCTGCGGAAGGGCAAGAAAGGCACGAGAGTAGCGAAGCTGATAGACTCGCCGAGCCTGCCCGAAGGAGAGGCCACGTTCTCCGTGGAGACCGGCGGACTGAAGGACGTCTAAAGCCCCTTCAGGACCTTCATCCAGCCATTCTTTTTTCTTTTTTCTTCTTTTTTTCTCAATGCAAGCCCATCCTGCCTGACGGCAGTGCCGGCCCGCCCTCCGCAGCTGCAACCGACATGCGGTTCCCCCCTAAGCGGCGGAAACCAGAGATTGCAAACATCCGTTATTTGGGCGCCGCATTTACCCAAAGATTTTTAATGGTATTTTGAGTAGTTCTGTGGATGATCTATCCCATTGGAAGATATCTCATGCCGCCACTCTATAAGCTGTGGCTGGGGAAGGTGGAAGGGATGGAGAACATCCCAAAGAAAGGGCCCTTCATCATTGCGCTCAATCACACCAGCTATTATGAGACCATAATCATGTATGCCCTCCTTATCCCAAAGCTTGATGTTCCCATACATGCCCTGGTGAACAGCAGGTACTGGAAAAACCAAATCTTCAAAATAATCATCGAATGGGGGAAGGCCATCCCGGTCTATGTGGGGAAGGACCACGATCCCAGGAAGAATGAGCGAGCATTGCAAAAAGCAGAGACATTCCTCAACCAAGGGCACATCATCCAGATTTTTCCCGAAGGCACCAGAAGCGCAGACGGGGTGCTCAAAGAAGGAAAGACGGGTGTCGCGCGCCTCGCGCTCAAGACTGGCGTGCCCGTCATTCCCATCGGAGTGATGAACGCCAACAAGATACTCCCCAAGGGAGCGATCATCCTGCGCCCGGTACGGGCAACTGTGAGGATTGGAAAGCCCCTATTCTTCAAAAAACAGCGCCATCCCTCCAAAAAATCCCTCACTTCAACAACACGGAAGGTGATGCAGGAAATCGCTGCGCTTGTCGGCCAGCGCTATCCTTATTGACATGGTCTACCCCCTCGCAAAGCATTTCGTGCTACCCCCTGTCCGCCTCTGGGTTCGGGAAATCAAAGGTGTCGAGAACCTTCCCCGGGAGCAGGGCTTTATTATCACGGCCAACCACTCAAGCTATCTCGATCACTGGGGACTTGGCTATCCAGTGGTGTATTGCCTAAACAAGAAGCTACACTTCCTCGCAAAGAAAGAGCACTTTGATAACCTATTTGAGAGGATTTGGCATACCTACGCCGGAGCCATCCCCCTTGACCGCGAGGCAGGAGGAAAAGAGGCGCTCAAACGGGCAATCGAATCGCTCAAGGAAGGAAAGGTGATTGGCATCTACCCCGAAGGCACAAGAAGCCTCACCGGAAAGATGCAGCGCGCAAAGACAGGGATTGCACGTCTTGCCCTTGAGGCGAAGGTTCCAGTGGTTCCTGTCGGGCTTATCGGCATGTTTGGGATCCTCCCAAAGGGAAGGTGGGCCCCAAGATTCAAGACCGCTAAGGTAGCCATCGGAAAACCCATGAGCTTTGAGAAGCACTATGGAAAACCCATAACCAAAAGGCTCCTGAGGGAAATCACCACAACAATTATGAAGGAGATTGCAAGACTCTCCCATCAGAGATATGATTTTGATTAGCACGGCATATGCACCAGCACATAACGATTATCGGCGCAGGCAGCTTCGGGACAGCACTCGCCCTCATCCTCTCCGGAAAAACGACCGTGTCCCTCTGGACTCGGAGAGCGGAGCTCGCGCAGCACATCAATACCACGCGCACGAACACGTACCTTCCAGACGTAAAGCTTCCTGCTTCCGTCTCCGCGACCAGTTCGCTTGAGGACTGCCTACGGGGAAGCACCCTTGTCATATTCGCCGTCCCCTCGCTCTACATGAGGGAAACGCTCCGGAAGGCTGCCCCGTTCATCACCATGGACATGACGCTCCTGCACGTCGTCAAGGGACTGGAGGAAGGCACGGGCAAACTCATGTC
>DUKU01000204.1:2991-5728 GCA_013329135.1 Thermoplasmata archaeon | reverse complement strand
CCGCGGGTATTACCGCGGCGGCTGGCACCCGTCTTACCCGGCCCTTACTTCTCTCGCTTTTTAGGCGAAAGAACAGACAACGCAATGCGTTGTCACTCGGAATACCCGCATCGTGGTTTCCCACATTGTGCAGTTTTCGTAGCTGCTGCGCCCCGTAGGGCCTGGATTCGTGTCTCAGAATCCATCTGGGGGCTCCGTCTCTCAACGCCCCTACCCGTCGTAGGTTAGTGGGTCCGTTACACCCACTACAGCCTGATAGGCCGCAGGCCCATCCTGGAGCACCGTGGTTTTGAGCGTGGAAGCATTCCAGCATACCACACCTATGGGGTATTATCCTCAGTTTCCCGAGATTATCCCCCACTCCAGGGCAGGTTACCCGCGTGTTACTCAGCCGTCTGCCGAGGTCTTGCACCTCTCGACTCGCATGCCTTAATCGTATTCCGATAGCGGTGCCCGCCGGCAGGATCAACCGGAATTGACTGTCCTGACGTCGTTCACATCATCATTATCTAGCGGTCGCTCTAGCTCGCTTGGTTTGGTTTCTCTCGAATTGGCAAGGTTCCCAAGTCTCACCGACTTGCTAGTTCCCTGCTTCGCGGCGATCGCGTCGCCGTGAAGTATATTGCACGAAACCTATTTTTCTGCCATCGAACGTCAGAAGCAAGAGGTCACGGCGAAAGCCGGAGATCTTGATTCTCCATCATGTCTGCGACAAGTGGATACGGGTTGATCATCAGATCAGGCGGCGTGCGCCTCCCTCCCAACCATCGCCGTGTGTCGCAGATTGGGTAGTCCCGCTAAGTCCGATGGGGTATATATCCGTTTCGAACCCGGTTTGCGGACCGCACTTGCGGCGTTCCGGCGAGACCAGCCCGTAATTACTAGGGGTGCGTGATATTTGAGGATTTCGTATGAATCTGGGCAGACTGGTCTGATAGTGGCTTCCGCAGTTCATCCGCTCCGTGGCCGACCGTTCTGCGGGAGGGCTCGAGGACATAATAAGTACTCAGTGGACGATTCGTGCGGAGGTGGGTCCAGGTGTCTGGAGACGAGGGGTTCGCTGCTGCCGTCGACGATGTGAATGCTTCGGAACGGGCCACGCTCTCCGACGAAGAGCCTGCTATCGCTACGACGGAACCCGATGCGGAGCCGAAGGCCTTCAAGATCGTGCATCCCAAGAAGGGCCGCCCGCAGCGGGTCAAGGCTCCCCTGGCGTTCTTCCATCTTAACGTGCTCGCGGGCCTCCTGGGCCTGATGTCGCTTTTGTTCATATGGGTCTACGAACCATACTACAGCAGATACGAGGTGTTCGGCGCCTTCCGGTACCTCGTCGAAATGGGGGAGTACGACGCGTTGTATGCCGCGATCGTGCTGTTGATCATCGCAGGTTCCATATTGTGTTTCGTGACCTCGCTGGGCGGTCTGTTGCTCCTTGGAGGGGTCCTCCTTTACGCCTACGGGTTCGTGGACAGCCCTTCGATAGCGGGCCCTGGGCCTTTCGTCGCGGTCGTCGCGGCGTTTGTCGGGATGGCTTCGGTGCTGCTGTCTTCCCGAGCGAGAGTCCCCGCGAGGTTCGCGACCTTCGTGCGCTCAGAGCGCGGAGGTCTCTCTGTCAACGTGTTTGCCATATCGGCCTTCGCCCTCGGCCTGCTCTCGATGGTGATGTGCTGGGTTGTGCTCAAGCAGTGGACTTACACCGGCTCCGCCGTTGATGGCATCCAATTCACGCTGCTGTCGTTCCTGTTTGAGAGCTACATAAACGAGTTCTCTCTGATGATCGCGGGGGCCGCACTGGTGTCGGTCGGGTCAGTCGTATGTCTCATGACTCCCATGGGGAGTCTCCTCCAGGCCATCGGCACCGTGCTCGTCTACGTCGGCATGGGTTCCTCCTTCGGAGACTTCCATTCTTACTGGGGCACGACCGAGACGTACGTCGCCGGAGGTCTGTACGTCGCCGTTGTCGCGAGCCTAGTTGGCATGTGGTCCATGGCCTTCGTAACTCGGTTCAGGATACCTGCCCAGTTCGTTCCGGGCATGCCTGACGCAGAGGCCCGGGAGGATGATATGGGACCTGCGGATGTTGGGACGCCGGAGGGGGACGGGCGCCGCTCGAGGATTTCCAAGGTCTTCGACAGGATACCGAGGATGGCCAGGGTCCCTGCCGCTGCGGCGATGACCCTGGCGGTGCTGATAGCGGCGATGTCTGTTCCTTACGCGCTTCCTCTCAGCACTGTTGGAATGTCGATAACCAACGCCTCCGCGGACTACGTTGAGATAGATGTCTACGTCGACGGCGAACAAGTCGATTCTGGAGCGGCCTCCCCGTACTACGGGTTCATGTGGCGGTCCGATGTGAAGGCTGGAGTTCACGCCCTGGCGCTCGACTACGCCTACTCCAGCGCAGAAGATACAAGCCCCGACGGGATAGCTGATTGGTCTGCCTCCGTAGACGTGAAACCGTACAGGGAGTCCCTCGTTGTTCTCGCCCTGTCGGGCTACCGGAGCGTGCAAGTCCCTGCCATCGAGGTGTCGTGCTCGCCGTCCGCCGTAGGATACAATCTCACGTTCGAGGAGGTGTCGGACTACACGCCCTACGGGGAGACTATCGACGACATCAGCTGGTCGGACCTCTCACTCGTCATCGCGAGCGATTCAGGTATGGGGGTCGGGTGGTCGTTCTCCTCGAGCAACCTTGAGGGTTCTTTCTATGCGAACTGGGATTTCGGGACGGAGTACT
>DUKU01000204.1:0-2908 GCA_013329135.1 Thermoplasmata archaeon | reverse complement strand
TTGGGCGATCTGGGGCTCAACTGCACCGCGTTTGACTTGTCAGGCGACGGAGAGGCCGGCGTAGGGGACTTCCTGGAGCTCGTCGTGGTAGCGGGCGAGTTCTCGGAGTCGTCGGAGTACGTAGCGTATCTGATTTACGACCCCTATGATGCGGTGATTGGCCAGGTGGTCCTCTCGGGCTGAGGTCCGACTGACGCTACCCTCCTGTACAAACTATTTAAGACGGGCGCAGCATTATGCGCCAATTATGCGGGGATGGCCCAGCCCGGCAAGGCGCTGGATTGCTATCCCGTTCCATCGGAACAGGCAAACATCCAGTGCTCGAAAGAGCTCGGGGGTTCAAATCCCCCTCCACGCGCCTACAACCCTCGGCTGCCGCCGAAGCTCTTATGCCCACCTCAGGCAAGTGTTATGCCCTCCCACCGCGATTCACCCTCTGGGTGGATATGATGAGGCGGCTCTCGTTCCCTGTGGGCATGTTCCGTCCCGGTGCTCAGTGCGTGGTAGGCGCGGCTCTGGGCCTGGTGTCGATATTCCTCCCGTGGCTCGGTCTGGATTTCTACCAATACCACCCTCCGTTCTCTTCACTGTACCAGTCGACGCTGATCGGCCCGTCCCTGAACCTGCTCGAGGTCGTCACTTACATGTTCGGCGCCGTGACCGTCTTCTGCGCGATATATGCCGTGGGCGCGATCATGTCGATGCTGACCCCGCTCGGGGGCGTGCTCCAGGCGATCGGACTCTCGGGGTTCATCTACGGGTTCGCCCTGTCGGGCGGCGAGTACAGGGTGGCGCTTTTCGAGCGCGTGAGCGATATCACATACGGCTCCATGCCTGCGTTTGTATCAGTTGAAGCGACGCTGAGCCTCGGTGTGGGCTACTACATCGCGATGCTGTCGACGTTCATCGTCTTGTGGAGCCCATCGGCGGCCGTGCGTGCCGTCCGTGAGGGCCCGCTCGTGCACAACAGGATAGCAGCCCTCGCGTGGAACACATCCCGTCCGAGATGAATGGCCACCCTCCGCTCCCGTTCCGGCCTATTCTATATGGTACATGCATCGCGTTTACGTGACCATGGCAAACATCGGGTCGGGATTCAGGAGCTTCAACGTGCAACTCATGGTCACCGCAGCCGCGCTAGCGAGCCTGCTGATCGCGGGCACAGTAATCTATCACTACATCGAGGATTGGTCGTGGACGACATCTTTCTACTTCACTGTATGTACCGTGACGACGGTCGGATACGGTGATGTCGTGCCTACTTCGGAGTCGTCTAGGCTCTTCACGGCTTTCTTCGCATTGGCAGGCGTGTCGGTCGCGTTGGCCTCATTCGGTATCATAGGGGCCAACTATCTCAAACGCGGCCAGGAGATCGTTGAGAGGATGCGCAGCGTGCAGTGAGGTCGCTGGAGGGGCGAAACGGAGTGCGTTCCGACTCGCGGAGCCGGGTGCCTGGTCATGTGTGATGCGCCGGCTTTGGATGCCGCTGAAACTCTTTCGAGCACTTCAGGTATTTTTATATAGAGTCACCGCATTCGCGCGATTCGGACAGCATTGTGCCCGCGCTCGCGGTCAAGCAGCTCTGTAGCGGGAATCGATGTCAGGTTAGGGGGAAGAGTCCGTTGTCCTGTGCTCCAGTACGAAGGGGTGTTCTCAGCCAGGTCGGCCGCCGCGACCTTGGTGACTTGAATGGATTCTCGAAAAGGCTGATCTTGATTGCCTCGGCCCTGCTTATGGTAAGCCCGTTCCTGATGGTTACAGGTATCATGGACCTCACGACTGGGCAGTCGCCTGGGGAGATTCCAGCGTCTACCCTTTCTATCACGACCCCGACGATCCAAACGAGTCCGAGCCGTGAACATGTCTTGGTTGGAGAGCAAGTCACGTTCTACATCAATGCGACGTCCGACATCGTTGGAACAACTTTGAATTTCACGATATACTTTGATTATTACCTCGCCGACGGGTCGGTCAACCCAGATAGTCCGGTCGTGCATGTCACGACGGGGAACCCCGGTGCAGTCGAGGAGTATTACACGTACTATACGGTGGGCAACTGCACGACCTATCCCGTTGAGGATGATGATTCGTACTATGTGATTCGCGTGGAAGTCGACGACGGCGTGTCGCCCCCGGCGGCGCCAGGATATCTCTTGCTGTGGGTGTTCGACAACACGGCCCCGTACTTCACGTTGGCCCCTCCCGCGTCCCTCTCTGTTGATTGGGGCGAGGAGGTCGCGGTCTCGTTCACTGTGGCAGACTACGATGACGACCCGCTCGAGGCGGTCTGGGACTTCGGCGACGGGACACCGCTTGGTGCGAACTCAACGGACGCGTCCCTGCTTCCCGTGACGTTCACTCAGGTGCATGCTTGGGCTCCAGTGGTCGATCCCGGAGATGCCGCGGAATCCTATCTGTGCGTGGCCGAGATCGAGGTCGCAGATGACCAGGGCAATCTTCTGTACGCTACCATGGAGGTCATGGTGACCTTGCCCCACAATTACAGCCCCGTGGGGGCCATATCGGTCGAGAAGAAACTGGTGGATCCGACGGAGGCGCTGCCGGTGTACGCGAGCGTGCGTGACCTCGAGGGCGATGCGATCACATGGACATACGAGGTGAGAAACGACACCGAGGTCAGAGATCTCCTAGTGTACCACACACCAGCTTCAACGCCCAACTCAACCGTGTGGAACAACATCACGTACACATTCGGCATCATCGGCAACTACACCATCACACTGTATTTCAGCGACGCGGTCGACCCCGCCCTGCAGACGGGCGCTCACAACAAGTCTGTGTCAGTATCTGGCATCATATGCTCGAACAACTCTCTGCCGTACGTGCATAATTGGATCATGGCCGTCCCGGAGAGCCCAGAACTGAACGAGACGACCTGGACTACGGA
>DUKU01000154.1:1185-2535 GCA_013329135.1 Thermoplasmata archaeon | reverse complement strand
CGGGATGAAGTCTCCTTTGGTCTCCTGCCCGTGTCGGTCAGGGGCGCCGAGATGTGCCTTCTCCTTCCCGAATTCCCAATGCAGGGAGAAGTCGTTGTCCCGAAGGAACCTCCTCCCAAGCAGGCTGCACGCCTCTTCACCCCCTGGACCGCCTCTCCGCCCTGACTTGTTCGCCATGACCCTCATGCATCGGAGGCCGAATGTGTGCGTCCTGCCTTTGTCGCATGTGAAGGCGACCGAGATTCCATGCAAGTCGTATGACGGGACAGTGCCGCCGATAACGCCTATCGGCGTCTTGGACGGTCTCAGCCTTCCCATGTCCACACCGAGGTCCTCTGCGTCGTCCTCTGATAGGATCATGTCGAACGCCCCCGTGTCGACGACGAAGTTGACGGTCGCCCGGCTCTCGGTCACATGCCAGTGCAATGTGGCCGGCACGAATGGAGGCCTGGCTGTGCCGAACCAGACGGGTATCCTTGCCCGCATCCGCTCCCTCAGTGGATGCGGGGGATGTCCGTCTCGGGAACGAACAGGATCCTGGCGTCGGCAGTCCGTTCGGGATCCGCCTTGAGCCTCTTTCGGAGCCTGCCGCGGTCGTGGTCAGCGCCGATCACCCTCTTGCGCCTGATCGCCACCCACTGGTTCGCGTACTTCTTCCTGAGCCTCTCGAGGTTGGCCCCGAACCAGAGCTGGTCGTCCCCCGCCATGTTCATCGTTTCGATGAGTTCCTTCTCGGTGACACCGAAGATGCTCTCGACTGATGCCCCGTGGTCCTTTGTCGAATCCATGGAACGCGATGAGCGTCTCTGTGGCATTTGGGCCGTCCCATTACAAGCAGTGTACACGGCCGTATTTCAGCCTATCCCGCGGATGTAGCGTCCAGCTCACGGGTGGATGTCCCCCGGCCCCTGTGCTAGAAAACCTCATAACCTGCGACGCTCTCAGCGGTACCGCAGGAGCGCGTTGCGGTTGGTCGGGTCCGATAAGAAGAGGCTTCTCGTCATAGGCGCCTCCGGCCTGCTCGGGAGCAAACTCATGGAGCAGTCCAGGGGCAGGTACGACGCGATGGGCACGTACAACCCCGAGGTGGACGGCAAGGACCTGTGGAGGCTCGAAGCGCTCGACATCGGCTCCAAGGACGAGGTCGAGGCCCTGTTCAAGAAGGCGTCCCCTGACGTCGTCATACTCACAGCCGCCATGACCAACGTGGACGCGTGCGAGAAGCAGCACGTGGTCGCGAACAGGGTCAACGCGTCCGGGCCGGCACTGGTCGCGCGGGCGTGCAAGACGAACGGCACTAGGCTCGTCCACGTGTCCACGGACTACGTCTTCGACGGAAGGAAGGACCGG
>DUKU01000154.1:0-1093 GCA_013329135.1 Thermoplasmata archaeon | reverse complement strand
TACACCGAGAAGGACATGCCGAGGCCGATATCGGTCTACGGCTCGAGCAAGCTCGCGGGCGAGAAGGCGGTCCTGTCAAGTTTCCCGGCTGCGGCCATCGCCAGGACCGCGGTGCTGTACGGCTGGAACCCCATCGAGGGGAAGGAGAACTTCGTGACATGGTCCCTGAAGAAGCTCAGAGCTGGGGAGAAGGTCACCATGTTCAAGGACCAGCGGATATCCCCGACGTTGGCGGACGACCTCGCGTCTGTCCTCCTCGGGATCGCGGACAGCGACGCGTCTGGCATATACCATGTATCGGGGCCGGACTGCCTCGACAGAGTGGCCTGCGGGAAGCTCATCGCCCAGGTCTTCGGCCTCGACGAGGGACTGGTCGTCCCGGTCAGGTCGGACTCACTCTCACTGCCCGCGAAGAGGCCCGCGTACTCGTGCCTGGACGTCTCAAAGGTCGAGAAGCTGTTGAACAGAAAGATGATGCCATTCGAGGCAGGACTCAGGAAGATGAAGGAGCAGGAGGGAAAGAAGAGATGAAGGGACTGGTTCTCGCAGGCGGATACGGCACTAGGCTCAGGCCTCTGACGCACACGGGCCCGAAACAGCTCATACCGATCGCGAACAAGCCGAACATACAGTACTGCATCGAGGACCTGAGGGACGCAGGCATCACCGACATAGCAATCATACTCGGCAACGTCATGCAGGAGAAGGTCCAGGAGTTCCTGGGGGACGGCAAGGAGTTCGGCGTCAGATTCACTTACATCACTCAAGGCGAGCCGAAGGGCATCGCGCACGCGATCAACTGCGCCAAGGAGTTCATGGGGGACGACGAGTTCATCGTGTACCTCGGCGACAACCTGCTCAAGAACGGCATCAAGGCCATCCCCGAACTGATGGCCCAGGAGAAGGCGGACTGCGTCATATCGCTCATGCCGGTGAAGGAGCCGCAGAGGTACGGCATCGCGGAGCTGTCCGAGGACGGGGACCACGTCGTCAGGACCGTCGAGAAGCCCGAGGAACCGAAGTCGAACCTGGCGGTCATCGGGGTCTACGCCTTCAACAAGCGATTCTTCGAGGTGTACCCGAAGCTCAAGCC
>DUKU01000049.1:5852-7075 GCA_013329135.1 Thermoplasmata archaeon | reverse complement strand
TCCTCGAGCGAGCCCTCGTTGATCACCATGTGGTCCGCGAGCGCGATCGCGTCCCCTAGGCCCCAGTCCAGCTCGCGTCGGTCACGCTTGTCGAACTCCGAGAGCACGGCCGGCGAGTCTGCCCTGGCCCTGGCCTTCAGGCGTTCGAACCGAGTCTTCGGCGACGCGTGTATCCCTACTACTTGCAGGTCCGCGCCGAACGCGTGCCTGAACGCCCTTATCTCGTCCGGGCCCCTCGTGCCATCGATTGCGACGACGTCGCCGCCGACTAGCGGTATGACCCTCTTGGCCCAGATGTCCATGCCGAACCTCTGTCTCTCCTCGTTCGCGAGGTCCCCGAGGTTCTTGTCCGAGTGGTCTATCCCGAACTCCTTCGCCCGCTCCCGGACCAGATCCCCCATCCGGATGACCTTGGCCCCGCGCGCCATGCAGCACTTGAGGAACTCTTCCTTGCCGCAGCCAGGCATCCCTGTCGTCACGAGTATCTTCAAACGTACACCAGAGGTGTAGATGCGCCAGACCGTCAAAAAACCTTTGGTCTCCCTGCTATCGCAGGCCCCGTCCGAGCGCGGGCTCGATGCACTCCGAGACCGCGTCCAGGTCGAGGCCCACCTTGGCCCAGTATCTGGGACAGAGGCCCAGGGCGATACAATCATCGAACGTGGAGTAGGATCTGAACGAGCCCTTGGCGGAGGCCCGGGCCTTCGCCGGCGCGTCGCCCGTGGCGAGCATGGTCCTCACGCCTGCGATGTCCGTGACGCCTGCTCCGATGACGGACGACGGGTCGGCTCCTGCCTTCGCGCACTCCATGAAAGCCGTCGTGACGGCACCTGAGCCCATGCCGGCGGACGCGGCGGCGTCGAGCGACGGTATGTCGAAGTGCAGGTATCCTGGCTCCTTGGCAGACAGAGCCATCTGCTTCGGGTCCTCGTTGATCTTCAGGAACGACCTGCACGGGTGCGGGCAGCCGAAGCACGCGACGACCCTGTGTAGGAGCGACGAGAAACCGCTGTCCCTGGCCTTGTCCCAGTAGGACGCGAGGCCCGCACTCGGGCCCAGCCTCGATGCGTGGTCCGCGCGGAGCGCGAGGGAGGCCGTCATGTGTCCCTCGGAGTCTGAGACCTCGAGCTCGCCCATGCCCCTGAACGCGACCCCGACGAGTTTCCTGCGCCCGAGTTCGGCGCCCATGAACGCATCGTCCTCGCCGAGCCAGTGGCCGACGG
>DUKU01000049.1:0-5594 GCA_013329135.1 Thermoplasmata archaeon | reverse complement strand
GGGGACGACACGAACTCGACGATGCCGTCCCTCGCCCAGAGATATCCGGGCTCAGGCGACTCGCCCTTGATGACGATGAAATCGAAACCAGCGAGCTTCAGCTCTACGCCGGCGAACCCTAGGAGTGGCATCGTCCCTTTGGCCGATGATATCAGTCCAGCGCAGGCCGCGGGCACGAGGCTCCCAGTCAGCAGCCCTGTGCCGAGCACCAGCGCGTCGCCGTGCTCCTTCCTGAGGGAGTCCGCCAACCGCACCGCTGAGCCCTTCATCAGGAGCTCCTCCGACAGCTCCTGCTCGGACGACTCCCCGGTCGAGAGGTCCACGACGCAGGCCCTGCCGTTGCACAGGTACATCTCAGACCACCACCGTGATGCACCCGGTCGGGCATACTTTGACGCACCTGGGGTCCCCGCCGCACAGGTCGCAAGGCTCCCTGAGAAGTATCGGCTTCGCGCCGGGGCCGCTGGAACCAGCACCCTGCTCGCCGCCTTGGCCCTCGGGCCTCGCGACGACGAGGCCCTCGTCCTGTGTCTTGAGGACGAGGCCGAAATAGTCCGCCTTGTCCTCGACATGGAGTATGATGCTCGAGCTCATCGGCGTCAGGGTCGAGTCCCTGTTCAGGCTGCATACGGTTTCGCAGAGGCCGCACGCGACGCACTTCAGGGGCTCAAAACCGAGTCTCAAGACCGTCACCGGATGCCTAGACCACGTTCTCCGATATGTCGGTGGTGACGCGGTCGCAGTAGATGCACCTGAGGGTGATCGGCTTCTTCGACTCGACGACGAACTCCGGCTCGACGGGTTCGTTCTTGTTCGTTATGCACCCAGGGTTCGCGCACTTCATGATGCCCACGATCTTCTGGGGCACCTCGACCACGAACTTCTCGGCCACGTTGAAGTCCCTGATGATGTTGATGGTCGCGTCGGGGGAGATGAGTGCGATCTTGTCGAGCTCCTTCGGGTCCAGCTCCCGGTCCTCGATCTTGACTATGTCCTTCCAGCCGGCCTTCTTGCTCGGCACATGCATCAGGACGCTCACTGTGGAGTTGACGTCCTCCTTGACGCCTATGATCCTGAGGACCTTCAGGGCCGTGCCGACCTGGATGTGGTCTATCACGGTGCCGTTCCTGATGGGCGTGACCTTGAACTCCTTCATTCGACCGCCCCCAGGACCATCGCGAGGAGGGCCATCCGGACGGGCACCCCGTTGAATGCCTGTTCGAAGTACTTCGCGTTCGGGGTCTTGTCCACCTCTGGGGATATCTCGTTCACGCGCGGGAGCGGGTGCATGACGATCATGTCCTTCTTCGCATCCTTGAGCAGCGCGGGGTCGATCCTGAATGCGCCTGCGACCTTCTGGTACTCCGCGGGGTCTGGGAACCGCTCCTTCTGTATGCGGGTGACGTACAGGACGTCCGCGTCCTTGACCGCCTCGGCGAGGTCGGTGCCGCTCTTCGGCTTGATGCCCATGGACTGTATGTGCTTCAGATGCTCCTTCGGCATCTGGAGCGTGGGCGGGGCGACGAAGGTCAGCTGCGCGCCGAACATCGCCAGCGCCTCTGACAGGGAGTGCACTGTCCTGCCATACTTTAGGTCGCCGACGATGACCACATGGTTGCCGTCTATCTTGCCCTTCGACTCTCGGATCGTGAACAGGTCGAGCATCGTCTGCGTCGGGTGCTGGCCCGCGCCGTCGCCCGCGTTGAGCACGGGCTTCGTGGCGAAGTGGCCCGCGAGCCTCGCGGCGCCCTCCTGCGGGTGCCGGAGCACGATGGCGTCACAGTACGCGTCGACCATCCTGATCGTGTCCGCGAGGGTCTCGCCCTTGGCGACCGACGAGCCCTTGGGCTCGTCGAACCCAAGGCTCTTTCCGCCCAGGCGGGCCATCGCTGCTTCGAAAGACAGCCTGGTCCTCGTGGACGGCTCGTAGAACAGCGAACCGAGCACCTTCCCATCGAGGAGTTTGCTCTTCTCATCCCCCTTCGCGACCGGCAACATCCTCTCCGCGACGTCGAGGACGTGCTCGATCTGCGCCCGTGAAAAGTCCCGGATGGAGACGATGTCCATCCCCCTGAAACCTTCTGACATCATCCACCAAATCAGCTGGTGGCTTATAAGGTTTTCAGGACTCAAACGAGGTCGAAGTCGTCTATCGCCCCGCGCATGTTCTCGAACCAATCGTCGGCGCACCTTCGAAGGCGTTCCTTCAGCTGGGCCGGGGGCACAGCAGTGTATACGTGATAGTAGCCTCCCCTCTCGATCGTCTTGGTATCCCTGAAAGCGAGGCCCGACGTGACGAGCCTCTGCAGGGCGCGGTACACCGTGCTGCGGTCCTTCTTGAGGGACGGGGCGAGGTCGTCCGCCTTGAGGGGGCCCTGTTTGGCCAATCTCTTGTATATGAGGAGCTCGAAATCCGACAGGCCGTAGACACACTTGACTATGTCCCTGCAGGTAGCCTGGCCGGACAATATCTTCTGAGGCTCAACCATGTTGCACGGTATTGCCATTTTTATACTTAACCGTTATGACGTGCGACGCGGCCAGGTGTTTCCTCCGCGAACGTGAAAATGTTTATTAGTGAACAGTGTAATCGCATTTGCACGGTAATGACAATACCGTAGGAGTGGTCGGCGTGGAGAAGGATGTGACTCTCGACGCAAGGGGATTGATGTGCCCGATGCCGATAGTCCAACTGGCGAAGAAGGTTAAGGAACTCAAGTCCGGACAGGTGCTGGAGCTCTTGGCGGACGATGTGGGCGCTAGGGATGACGTCCCGGCCTGGTGCAACAGGACCGGGCACGCAATGGTCGGACAGGAAGAGGAAGGGAAACTCTTCCGGTTCTACATCAGGATAAAGTGAGAGGTGGATTGAATGGCAGACAGGTTCTGTATGGTCGTTAGCGAAGGCAGTTTCGACAAGGCGATGATGCCCCTGATCATGGGCAACACGGCCGCGAGCATGGGCATGGAGGTGCACGTCTTCTACACCTTCTTCGGCCTGAAGCTGCTCAAGAAGGGAATAAGACCGAAGCTTCCGGGCATGTGGAGGTTCTTCACCGGCATGATGGTGAAGAAGATGATGAAGCTCAATGTGCCGAACTACGAGGAGATGCTCAAGCAGGCAAAGGAGCTCGGAGTGAACTTCTACGCCTGCAGCACGTCCATGAGCCTCTTGGGCGTCAAGCAGAGCGACCTCATCGAGGGTACGAAGGTCCTCGGAGCGTCGAAGTTCCTCGACCTGGCAGCGGACTCCAAGGTGACGTTGTTCATAGGCTGAGGAGAGGTTGTAGGATGAAGACTGCATTCGTGGTCATAAGGTCACCCCAGGAGCTGGACCCGACTCATCTGATGCGCAGGGTCGCGGACCGGACCGATGCGAGCGTCATCCTGTTCGAGGATGCCGTCTACAACGCGCTGAGGAAGGAGCACGCGGAGCGCCTGGACAAGGCGGCCCACGAGATCCTCGTCGCGGCGGACGACCTCGAGGCCAGGGGTTTCTCGCAGAAGGACCTCAAGGCCGGCAAGGCCGTGCCGTACGAAGACATAGTCGACTGCATCATGGAGAGGACGGAGAGGACCGTCACGGTTTGAGGCGATCCCATGGCGAAGACGATGACTATACTCTGGAGATCCGGCTCGATGATGGCGATGGACGCCAACGTGGCGTCGAAGCTGGCGGCAGCGGCAAGAGCCAAGGGCTACAATGTCCGCATGTTCGGCTACGGCGAGGGCGTGACGGCGGTGAAGAAGGGGCAGAACCCGAAGAGGTTCCCCAACGTGGGGAACGAATTCGAGGCCCTCGGCAAGGATGGCGTCGAACAGGCGATATGCGAGACGTGCTATGCAGCCAGGGGTTTCGAGCGCGGCGAGGAGATACCCACCGCGAAGGTCGGGAGCCTGACGAACAATCTGTTCAAGTTCGTGTCCGAGTCCGACAGGCTCGTGACAATCGCGAGGTGACCACATGGCTGAATCCACACTCGTCTTGGTCATGAGGTCCCCGTACGGGCTCGAGGAGGCATTCGCTGGCCTGAGGCTGGCGCTCGCGATGGCCGTGAACGGCATGAAGACATCCGTCGTGCTCGCAGAGGACGGAGTCTACAACGCGCTCGCGTCCCAGAAGGCCGAGGCGGTCAAGATGCCGTCGAACATGGACGCGACCAAGGAGTTGTACGACTTCGACGTGCCCGTGTACGTCGTGAAGGAGGACCTCGATGAGCGCGGAATATCCGAGTCGATGCTCTTCGAGGGGCTCAAGGTCGTGCCCGCATCCAAGATAAAGGAACTCGTCGAGGAGCACTCGGTCGTCACCTCGTTCTGAAAACACGTCCTCAAAACCCTTCCCTTCGATTTGTTTTATTACCCCCCAGACGATGACATCCCGTGCGATTCGAGATACTTGAGCGCGACGGGCTGGCCAGGACCGGGGTCCTCGAGATAGACGGCGTGAAGCACAGCACCCCCGCGATGGCTTATGCCGTCGACAGGATTCCAGCTGGGCTCGGAGTGGGCATGCGAATGTCGCCATCCGGAGCTGCTGGCAAGGGAGACCTCAAGGTCCCCGCATCCGGGTTCCGCCCTGACGGTGCAGGCACCGAAGTGGATGGAACCCTCGACCCGTGGTTCCGAGGATCCCCTTACGCGGACCCCCGTCCCGAGGGCGGATTCGCGGTGCTCGACGGCATCGTGAAGTCGCTGCTCGACTCACCCAGGTTCGTCGAGGCCATCAAGAAGACGAAATCCGGCCCCGACCTCCTCAAGCCGATGTTCTGCTCGCTCGCTGGGATGCCTCACAGGCTCGCCCTCCTCGCATACTGCGGCGTGGACGTGTTCGACTCCATACCACTAATCATGGCATCGGAGACCGGGAGGTATCTGACCACCTCGGGTCCGCTGGACTACTCCGCCCTGAAACATCTGCCTTGCGCGTGCGAGGCGTGCCGCTCGGGCACTAGGGACAAGGAGGAACTCCTGAGGCACAACATCGCGACCGCAGAGGCGGAGCTGAAGCTCGTGTCCCACATGATCTCCCAGGGGAGGCTCAGGGAGCTGGCCGAGATTAGGGTCAGGGCCGATCCTTGGCTGGTCCAGGACCTGAGACTCATGGACATGGGTGCGTACGATCTGCAGGAGATGCACGCCCCGGTCAAGGGCGCCGCGTTCCATGCCGGATCCAAGGAGTCGCTCCTCAGGCCGGAGATCGTGAGGTGGCAGAACCGGCTCAAGGAGAGATACAGGCGCCCCGAGGGCGCCTCCGTGCTCCTGCTGATACCTTGCTCCGCGAAGAAGCCCTACTCTCTGTCGAAGTCCCACATGCGATTCCGGGATGCCGTATTCTCGAGCGGGCGGGCGCCGCTCGTCCACGAGGTCATCGTCACCTCGCCCCTCGGGCTCGTCCCGAGGGAGCTCGAGCTCTTCTACCCCGCCCAGGACTACGACATCCCAGTCACGGGACACTGGGACAGGGACGAGCAGAAGCTCGCCCAGGACATGGTCTCGTGGCTCGTCGGGACTCAGCGGTACGACCTCGTGATATCCCATCTGGGGGACGAGAGGGACGCCGTCGCCGGCGTGCTGGGGGAGCACATGGACAC
>DUKU01000165.1:13198-13640 GCA_013329135.1 Thermoplasmata archaeon | reverse complement strand
AAGATCGAGGTCATGTCGAACCCGATCCAGGCATGCGAAGGCGCGGACGTTGTTTACACTGACACGTGGGTGTCCATGGGTCAGGAGACAGAGAAGGCAGAGAGGGAGAAGCTCTTCTTGCCGTACCAAGTCAATTCCAAGCTCACAGAGAAGGCGAACAAGGACTGGATATTCTTGCACTGTCTGCCGGCCCACAGGGACCTCGAGGTCTCGGCCGAGGTCATGGACGGACCCCACAGCGTGGTGTTCGACCAGGCGGAGAACAGGATGCACGCCCAGAAGGCTATCCTGGTCGCCGTGCTCGGGAAGTGAACTGCTCCTCCACGGTCCGGTCAAGCTCGTCCAGGAAGTCCTTCTTCCTGGACTCGGGTATAGTCGCGCCAGCGGCTATGTTGTGTCCCCCACCGACGCCACCGACGGACTCCGCGGCCTTCCTCATCGC
>DUKU01000165.1:7117-12989 GCA_013329135.1 Thermoplasmata archaeon | reverse complement strand
AAGGCGACCATGGGCGCGCTCCTGTCAGAGCCGGCCTCGCCGAGCAGCATGCCCGCGACCGTGCCGACGATCGTGTCCTCGATATCGGCGCCCGCATCGAAGTACTGGATGTTCCTGAGGCGGGTCACGCCCAGGTCCTTCGCGAGGGATATCGCCTGGCTCAAGGCGGACCTGTGGTCCCTCAGCAGCATCATCCCCTCCTTGAACCACTTGTCCCGGTCGCCCATGCAGATGGCCAGGCCCACATCTCCTCTCCCGTGCCTGCCGCACGCGTTCAGCAGGGTCGCGAACTCCTTCGCATCCCTCAGCGGCGAGCCCGAAGCCTCCTTGCCAAGGACGTAGACCTCCCCGGTCAGCCTGAGGATGCTCTCCGGTCTCCGGGACTTCCTGTTCAGGAGCTCCCTGAGGGCGTCGATGACGGTGTCCTTCTCCTCCTGGGGGAGCATCGCCCATGTCTTCCAGACATCGCCCTCCTTCGGCTCGATACCGATGCCCAGCAGGAATGATATCGCTGCCTGCTCGTCGCTCGTGATGCCTGGGATGAACGGGTCGGAGGAGTATTCTAGCATCTTGTGCACCGGTCTCGTCTCACGCCCGAACAACCTTATGTCCTGCACGACCTCGATGACACCGACGGCTGTCGCCAGGGTCGATATCTCTCTGTTCAGCCCTTCGAGCCTCCTCGTTCGCTGGTCCTGGAGGTCCCCCACGGCTCCCAGAACCGCCAGGTGCGCAAGATCGGAGTTGCGCTCGTCGAGCGCCATGGCCACGAGGAATGTAGCCCCCGCACCGCTGAGTTCGTTCGCCCCGGAGATGCCGTGCAGCTGCGGGTTCACATGAAGCACGTCGGAGAAATCCATGAGCTTCGCCTGGCCGCTCCTGCTTCCGCCTGAGGATGCGATGTCCGGCACGTGGTGGTCCGACACCACCGTGGGCACGCCCCCGAGCTTGGAGACGGACCCACTTCCGAGGTCCGTGTACCATACGATGCCTGGACGCGCCCTCACCAGAGAGTCTATCGCCTCTTCGTCCAGCTTCTTCAAGAACCTGACCTCGGCCCTGACACCCTTGCGGTCCAGGGCCTTGGAGGCTATGGCGCCGGCGGATATCCCGTCAGCGTCTATGTGCGTCGCGATGATGACATTCGTGGCCTTGGATAGTGCCAAGGCCGCATCTTTCGCCGATGCCCAGAGCTCCTCAGGGATCCGATTTGAGAACTCCTTCGCTGGGGATGTCATCCGACCACCCCGAAGAACACGAGAGCCGCGAACACGATGAGTGCGATGCCGAGGAACATGATGGACCTGGCCGTCCGGCTCGCGAGGAATATGATTGCCGCGAAGACCAGCAGCGCGATTATGAGCCCGAGTAGTCCGTCCATCCCTGGCACCGTAACCGACGATTGGATTATCAAGGTTTGCGGCCCGTGAGCGCCCCGAAGGTCTGCTGCCGCATCTTGTTGTACGCGTAGTCCGCGAGGGTCTTGAGGTTCTCGCAGTCGGCTGTGTTGTACTCGAGCAGCAGGTCCAGCGCGTTGGCCTTCCCCTGCCTCTCCCACAGGCGCCACAGGTACACGGCGTCCGCCCCGGTCATCATCTCGACCCGGTGGTCCCTCACGATGTCGAGAGACCGCTCGATCGCCTTCAATCCGCCCGAGTGGCCGAGTCTTGCAAGCAAGTGCCTCAGGTCGACATGGGGTGTGTCCGGTATCCATCCAGGGAACTGGCCTCTGAGCACAGGCATATCGAACCCCTTTCCGTTGTACGTGACCAGTAGGCTAGCTGTGGACAGGATCGATTCAAGATTGGGCCCGGTGAGGTCTCTGCCCTTGACCAGCGAATGGGTCCTGGTGCCGTCGTGGATCCCGACGACGGTAACCGGGGACCTGAGGGATATGCCCGTCGTCTCGATGTCGAGGTATATGGTTCTCGCTTTGAAGTCCCTCAAGAGTCGCCACATGTGTCTCTCGGCAAGCCTCGCGCGGAAGTAGCAGGAATCGTGCTCTCTCAGTCGCTGACATCCCTCCAGGAGGATGGCGTCCATCATGGTCTTACGTTCGTCCGAGATCCTGGGTATCTTGCTCGCTGAGAGGAACTCAGCCCATGTGGTCAGACCTATCTTCCAGAGAGATGCCTCCGTCGCGTGGCCTACCCCTGGCATGTGGACGAACGTATGCTCTAGCATCCACGTTGCGATTGTCATGAGGGTTATTCAAGACACTGGTGGGGTCACGAAAAATAGTGAGAAGGTTGTTATGCCCCAGTTCATATTCCACGCCGTGACGAAAGGGTACAGGCTCGGCGACCGGTTCAGGGTCTTCCCTGGAGGGGCGGTGCTGATAACTCCAGATGATGTGCTGGTTGTCGCGGACCTCCACCTCGGATGTGAGGCTGTGCTGGAGGAAGACGGGCTGAGTCTGCCGAGGGTGCAGACTCGCAAAGTCCAAGAATACATCTACGACCTGGTCGATGCTGTCCACCCGTCTAGACTGGTGATCGCAGGTGACTTGAAGCACAATTTCTCGAGGAATCTCGCCCAAGAGTGGAATGACATCGTCAGGTTCATCCAAGGCCTCGAGGGCCGCGTGCGCCTCGAGGTGGTCAAGGGGAATCACGACAACTACCTCGGCTCGATCCTCAGGGAGCACGGTGTCCCATTCGTGAAGGAATTGTCTGTCTCGGGCGTGCGCGTGCTGCATGGGCACGAGGGCGTGTTGGACGGTCGACCTACGGTCATGGGACATGTCCATCCCTCGATTGCGGTCAGAGACTCTTCCGGGACAGGGATGAAGGACAGTTGCTTCCTGTTCCACGAGGAGCACCAGCTTCTGGTTCTGCCTGCTCTGAGCATAGTCGCGGGGGGCGTCAACGTCCTCGCAGAGGAGAACCTGAGGCGCATGTCCCCACTTCTGTCCGGCCTTGACACAGGTTCGTTCTGCCCTATCGCGTTTTCAGGGAGGACTCTCCTAAGGTTCCCTAAGATCAACGAGATGAGAAACGAAGAAAGGGTTTAGGTCGGTGGTGGTCAGATGAGCTTCTTCTCGACCTTAGCCGGCCTCTTGAAGACCTTCCACGTAGCTCCCTCGACGGCCTTGTTGGGTATGACGTACAGGATACCGTCCTCTCCCTGGATCCTAGTCTTGCGCATGTCGACGTCCACGACGGTCCCCTTCACGCCTGCGGCCTCGACGAGGAAGCCCGCACCGAAGTCCTTCTCGCCGAGCAGGAACCCTCCCGCCACGAAGTCTCCGAGGACGCTGTTCATCGCCATGCCTATGGCCAAGGCGATGAACGCGATTGCGACTCCGAGTGCCAGAGCGATCTGCCCCAGGCCAATCATCTCAAGGAATGCCACCATTATCACGAAAAGCATCAGTACGTAGATGACTGTCACAATCAGGCTGCTGATCTTCTTATTGATCGGCATCTTGCGGAATGCCTTTCTTAAGATCGCCCTTATGACCATGATAATCATCAGGGCGACTATGAGGAATATTACCCCCCCGATGACCATCACGATTGCGCTCGGTATCCCGTCGAGAAGCTCGGTTCTGAGATTCGACCAGATATTCTCTAGGAACTCTACTACACCCAGATTAGTCACCCTTAATCCCATACCTGTGTATTCCCTCATAATGCTTGGCCATGCACGTGCGGGTCGGTCTGGCTCGTCTGCAGGCCACAGAGCCGAAAAGGCTTATGTATGCGCACCCTCATCCGAACGTGCCAGGTGTCTGTCTTGAGCAGGGATTTGTACGTGAGTGACGCCGATGTCGAGATGTCAAAGGACATCGAGAGTCTCAGGATAGATAGGCACATGGTCTCAGACCTCTCCTCGTTCGTCCCAGGTAGGAGACGTAAGATGCTGGACAGGATCGAGGAGCACGGCAGGAAGAATCCTCTCGCCATAGTCCCCGTACTGTTGAAGCATTACAACACAGACAGTGCGAAGGCGCGGGGACAGGTCCGCGCCAGCCTCGGCCGCCTGACCCAGTCGGATGCCGGCGAGCTCGCGCTCGTGGAATGCGTGTTCAGCAGGGACAGGAACATATCCGATTCGGCTGCGCGGATACTCGAGGAGAGGAACTTCAACAGCGTCAACCTGCTCTCGACCTACCGGGCCACAAGAGACCTCGTGACCCAAGCGAGGAAAGCTGCGGTCTTCTGCCAGGACGTGGAGGAGCTGGTGGTCGACTCGATAGGGGCGTACAGGGAGGGCAGGTTCGACCAGGCCATGACGAACATGATGATGGCCAAGGACCTGCTCGAGGATAGGCTCGAGTGGCACAGCCACCTGCGCGGTTACATCAAGGATGTCCTGAAACTCACGCCTGCACTCAGCAGGAGCGGGGTGCAGATCGACCCCATCCAGGATTCCATTCGCAACCTTGCCACCGCGGTGCAGACGAGGGAGTACTCAGATGCGAGGGCACTCCTTGACCTTAGGCGCCAGGAAACCCGCCTGTGGAAGCAGCTCTGGAGCCTGGAGGAGTTCATCACCAAGCGGATCAAGGTCAAGCCCATCACCGAGCTTCTCGTACTGACGGATGCCGATAAGACCCTCCTTGAGTCCTTCATTGTCATGGCCTCGAAGGTGGACGACCGAATCCAGGACGGCAAGCCTGTGGACGCCCTCAGGTTGGTGGAGGAGTACATTGCAAGTGACATATCCGCTGGTTACCTTTCAACCGAGGGCAAGCGCCTCGACAGCAAGGACGAGGCGTCGTGGTACGTGATGTGGTCGACTGGTCTCGGCCTGCTGAAGCTGGTCGCGCCAGTGGTCCCCAACGTCGCCGAGGAGTTCTATCAGCAGTATTTCCGCGACCGGGAAGGCTCACCGAGCATACACACTGTCGACTGGCCGGAGCCGTTCTCCAGGCCGGACAAGCCGAAAGCGCCCGCTGCCGAGCCCAGGCCAGCGGCTAAGAAGAAGGTGGCCTCGAAAGGGTCGAGATAGCCCGGCTTCAGAGCTTCGAGACGGCCAGATGCTTTCCGCTCTTCGATCTGTCCCACGATATGAGCGTGCGCATCCCCTCTACCCCGACCTTGATGCAGTCGAGCATGTTCTGCTCGAAGTCGAGCATCTTCTCGGTCGGGTGCCATGGGACGACATCCGATACGGTGCATATGGCCCCAGCCCGGAGTCCCATGAGTGTGCTGAGCGTGAAGATCGTCCCGTTCTCCATCTCGATGTTCTTCACTCCCATCGCCTTGACATCCGCCAGTCTGTCTCTCATGAACGATGGCATGTACCCTGATTGTGACATCGGTGAGACCTTGCCATTCTGCATCACCTTGTTCTCGCTGTAGAATCCGTCGACCGAGAAGCATACGCCGACATCGAACCTTGCGCCGGATCTGACGACGCTGTCAACCAATGCCATGGTCACTTCATGGTGTGCCAGTGCCGGGAACTCAGGCCATGTGTAGCTCCTGCTCGTGCCGTCCGCGCGTATTGCCCCTGAGGCGATGATAAAATCTCCCTTCTCGAGGCCGTCTGCGATCCCGCCACTTGTGCCTATCCTGATGAATGTGTGCGCGCCAAGGTTCGTGAGTTCCTCGACCAGGATGGCCGCGGACGGACCACCGATACCTGTGGACGCTACGGTGACCCTGGTGCCGTCCAACATGCCCTCATAGATGGTGTATTCCCTGGCTTGCCGGACCTTCTTGGAGTTGCGTAGTATCGAGGCTATCCTCGGCACCCTCTCCGGCTCGCCACAGAGGAATACGTATTCCGCTGCTTCTCCATCCTCAAGTCCAGTGATCAATTGCTTTGTCATACTGGCCGTCAACCCGCGCCACGTGTAACTGAGTAATCAGTACATAAGCTGAATGCTGCGTCATAGGATGGTGAGCATCACGACGGATAG
>DUKU01000165.1:3730-6910 GCA_013329135.1 Thermoplasmata archaeon | reverse complement strand
GTCGACAGGTTCAGGACGATTATCAGTGGGAGGATGCGGGATATGTCGAAACTCATCGGTTTGATTATGCCCATGAGTCCAAGCGTGAGTAGAACGGTCACGATGTTCGCGCCTATGCCCTCGCCGAGAGCGAGGTCCCCGAAGCCTCTTCGGGCAGCGTGATAAGATGCTGCGATGTCTGGTAGCGTCGTACCCAGCGCCGCGATCGTTATCCCCACAAGCCACGGGTCGAGGCTGAAGTCGTTCGTCATCTTCATGATGCTCCTGACGACGAACTCCGCGCCCATGACCGTCCACAGTATCCCGAACAGGAGCCAATGTGGGCCTGCTCGGATCTCTATCTTCTTTCCGAAGATGTTGCCCATCAGCTGCAGCTGTATCTTCGCATCCTCGATGCTCTCTTCGACCTCCTTCTTGTTCGAGGAGCGTTCGGCCAGAAGAAGGTTCATCGTGTAGGGGACGAACAGTATCATCAACGCAATCCCCTCTAGGAATGCCAGCTGTCCGTCGAGCAGAAGCACGGATGCCACAATGGTCACTGTCATGAGGAAGACCGCATCCCGCATGATTATCTCGCGCGTGACCTTGAGCGGGACAATGATGGCCGTCAGACCTATCACGAACGCGATCGTGACCACACTTGACGCCAGGCCATTCCCGAGAGCGATTTGTTCGGCCCCCTCCTTGAGGGCGATGATAGATACGAGGACCTCTGGCATCGCAGCGAGGGTCGATACTATGAGCATCCCTACGACGAACCTGCTTATGCCGAAGTTCCTGGACACGGCCACTGCGTTGTCAGTGATGAACTTGGCCCCTTGATTGAGCACGATGATGCCAATTGCGGCAAGTGCAATATACGCAAATGAATACGCGTCAGCCATGTCCCATCCCTGGCGTCGACTGTCAGGACTGATGCAGTCCACAGATATATGGCTTTTCGATGATAATCGTCACAGCCTTCAATCCAGTGCGATCACAGTGGCTCAATCGCATGCTGTCATCCGCTTACCGGAGCTCTATGGATAGGTGTTCACGCACCATGCTGGGCATAGAGTTTTAACAGTCGCCGCCCGTTACAGGGATGAAATGGCGGGACTCTCGGATTACGTCTGGATAATCGGTATATTGGGCGCGGTCCTTCTCCTCATCTATCTCTACGTCGCTTCCATCCGAAAGGTACTAGTGACGTTGGGATTCACCGAATCAGAGGCATCGGCCATCCTGTTTGGCACGCTGTTCCTCGGATGGTTCACGATACCGGTATTCCCCTATGAGGGGTGGTGGGTTGGGCTGAGCGTCGGAGGAGCGATCATCCCTTTGATCATTTGTACGAACTTCCTGTTGAAGCGACGAATCGACGTCGGCGAGTCTGTGCTTGGCATCACTGTGGTTGCGTACGTGACATACACGGTCACGAGAGCGGAAGAGGGCGTCGGCATCGTCGCGGACATGCCGCTCGCGCTCGCACCCGCTCTTGCAGCGGGATTGTTCGCATTGTCGGTGTTTTGGATGGATATCCGCAAGGCAGCCCGCCTGGCATATGTCTCCGGCGTTCTCGGAACACTGATAGGTGCGGATGTATTCAGGCTCGGTGAGATGCTCTCCTTCGACGCACCCGAGGGTGAGTCTGGGGTTCTGAGTATCGGTGGCGCGAACGTGTTTGACATGGTCTACTTGACAGGGATCGTCGCAGTGGGAATCGCGATGCTCGTGTTGTGGGTCAAGATGAAGCGTGACACGATCGGATTCGGCCTTGTGGTCTCTGAGTTCGAGCATGGGGAGGCAGGGCTGCCCTATGCTGCAGATGTTCAGCCTGCTCGGAAGATTGCAGTGAAGAGGGGACGGCTGGAGTGAGCCGGTCAGGTATGCGTCATTCTTCCGTTTCTCAATCTGACGAGCGTGAGCGCGGATACCGCACCAAGGACGCCCATGATGATGAAAGAGTATGAGGGATCGTCGAAGACATCCGACACCATGCCGCATATGGCCACGATGATCGCACCGCCTCCCAGCTGGAACCCGAACAGCATCCCAAAGGCGGTTCCACGCTCAGATGGATCGGTGGTGCTTGACGCCACTCCGAATAATGCCGGGTATGTCAGGAAGAACACCGCTCCAAAGACGATGAGTGTGGGCAAGATCAGATACCACGCTGACACGAATGCTAGTATGAATGCGGCGACGCACCCAATCACATATCCGTACCTCAGTACGCCCGTGCGTCCGAATCGTTCGCTCACTCTTCCGAAGAAGTAAGACGTCAGTGTGCCGACCCCGATCCAGACCGCAAACATGAGGTCCGCATCTCCGGTACTCCATCCGTGCATCTGTGTGAGGTTGATGGGGCCGAAGTATGTCGTTACTTGATAGAATGCCCCGCCTGCTGCTATCGGGAATGCGATTGGTGCGATCTTCCTGAATGTCGTGGATGTGGGCGTGCTGCTGGTCCTCGTTTCCGTGTGTGGGATTGGTTCATGGCCCTTCGTGAAGCTGAGGCCGAGGATGACGGCAATGATGTTCAGGAATGCCCATGCGATGCAGGGAGTTTTCCACCCGAAGAGCTCTCCGAGGAATCCAGATGAGCCGAGGGCGAGGATGACGCCGAGGTTTCCCACGCCGCTCTGGATTCCCAGCGCGGTGTCTAGGTAGGGCCCTTGATACTGCCTTGTGATCCAGGACACGCCTATCGGGTGATAGAAGCTAGCGCCTACTCGCATGGCAATAACCACGACGAACAGTCCAGTGAAATCGGAGACCAGTGGGATCAGGACGAACGACAGTGCCATCAGTCCTGCGCCTATCTCGAGCAGATACCTAGAGAAACGCTTGTCCGAGGCTTTGCCCACGAAGAATTGGATAACCACCGTTATGAGCAGCCCGAATCCTAGCACCCCGACGTCGGAGTAGGAGAGATTCATCTCCTCGATGAGGATTGGGAGCACAGCCACGAGTGCCATCAGTGTTCCGTCGTTGCACGCGTGATGGTAGCTTATCACCCAGAGGAGTCTCTTGTCATGCACCATTTGGATGCATGGAGGAGAATGACTGCTCCCCTTAATTGACTTTGGAGGTCGCTCTGATGTCTCGTGAGCTTATTGAACGTGAACGGCACCGATTCGGGCGACAGCCCGCCTTGCTCGTGTCCACACAGAAGCATACGGATGAGAAGCATACGGA
>DUKU01000165.1:1872-3607 GCA_013329135.1 Thermoplasmata archaeon | reverse complement strand
TCCAGCTGGGATACGTCTCCCAGCCGTCTTCTCATGCGGAGAGAATCAGCGTGATCTGCTGGCACGTATCTCCTTGCCCATGCAGCATTCGTTGCACTTCTTGGGTTTGCTGGCTTTCTTCTTGGCAGGCGTGGAAATATCCTCCAGAGATGGATTCTCATCCTGAAGAATTACTTCTTCTTCTTCGCGGCTTTCTTCTTGGTCGTCTTCTTCGCTACCTTCTTCTTGGTCTTCTTTGCGCAAGCCATATGCGTTTTCCTCCTATCTTTCACTTAGGGGTGTCTATTCCTTTGTCTAATGCATCTTCCCCAATCAGGAACATGACCACGTCACGTTCCGCTCACTTCCTGTGATGCATCTATGAACATGTAAGGGTGTTTGTATATTATTTGTCTTCTGTTGCTCTTCCGCACCTTGATAATGATGTCTTGAGCTGCGAAATTGCTGTTCGTTAGTTGGGTCCAGGCATGTCTCGACGTGAAGACGCCGCTAGGCAGAAAGTGTGGTGCAAACGTTTTTTAGACCTACATGTGATATATCACAAGCCCAAGGAGTTGTTTAGCCATTGGTCGAAAGTGGTGAGGTCAAGAAACTTAAGGTGTGTCTCGTCGGCGATGTTGGCGTCGGCAAGACGAGTCTCATTCGGAGATTCGTGATGGATGTTTTCGATGACAAGTACATCGCGACAATCGGCACGAAGGTGACGAAGAAGGAGATGGATTTCAAGGATCCTCGCACAGGCGAGAAGCTGAGGATCATGCTCCTGGTCTGGGATATCATGGGGCAACCGAGTTTCAGAGAGGTTCTTCGCGAGGCGTACTTCTATGGGGCCGAGGGCGCGTTGGCCGTGTGTGACATCACCAGTAAGGAGAGCTTGGGCGAGTTGAGATACTGGGTCAAGGCGATGACATCGACCACAGGCGAAATACCGATAGTGTTCCTGGGCAACAAGTGTGATCTGAAGGACGACATGCGCGTGACCATGCAGGACCTCGAGGTCTTCTCCATGAAGCAGGGGGCCCCCGCGATGCTCACTTCTGCGAAGACAGGCTACAATGTCGAAAGCGCTTTCTCTGCGCTTGTTGACATGATACTGCACCCCAAGTGAACTTGCAGCCATTCGCAGTCAAGTCTAATACCCACGACGCCTTCTCGCAGGTAAGGTTGGTCCCAGTGGTAGCGAGAAGGGCAGATGCGATTTTCTACAACGGTAAGGTGTACACTTTCGACCCAGATGTTCGAGTCGTGCGCGCACTCGCCGTGTCTGGAGGCGAAGTGATAGCCGTTGGCTCTGATTCGGACATCAAGGGATCGGCTCCAAGAGGATGCGATAAGTACGACCTTGGTGGGAAGGTTGTCTTGCCCGGCTTCATTGACAGTCACACGCACTTCGTGAACATGGGCGTCGACATGATGAATGTGGACCTCATGGGCACGAAGTCCCTGGATGACGCGTGCGCGAAGATGAATGTGGGGGCGAAGAAAGCACCCGATGGCGAATGGGTGGTAGGTGCAGGCTGGGCTGAGAGCAGATGGGATGGTGGACGGTTCATCACGAGGGATGACCTGGACTTGTGTTGTCCAGGCCATCCAGCAGTTGCTCACAGGATATGTATGCACATGTCGTCGGTCAACTCGAAGGCCATCGAATTGTTGGGGCTGAGCGTCGATACCCCTGGAGTGGAGGTCGATGCCAGTGGCAGGCCGACTGGGATCATCAAGGAGTCTACTGTCA
>DUKU01000165.1:1084-1724 GCA_013329135.1 Thermoplasmata archaeon | reverse complement strand
AAGGAGTCTGCTGTCACCCTCGTCAGGCCCGCAACCGCCCCTGACAAGGCAAAGAATGTGAGGGCCCTCACCCTCGCTACCCGTAGGGCACATTCGCTGGGAGTGACCTCTGTTCAGGATAACGGGTCGATGGAGCATCTCTCCGTATACAGGTCCGCCGAGCGTGCGGGCAAGTTGAGGATAAGGGTGACTTTCAACGTGCCCTCTAGTCATCTGGACTCTATGTTGGACCTGTCGCTGTCGTCTGGTTTGGGCTCCGATTTGCTCAGGATAGGCGGTGTCAAGATGTTCTGTGACGGAGCGCTCGGAGCAAGAACCGCTGCCCTTTCTGAACCGTATTCGGATGATCCTGGGAACAAGGGGATGTTCGTACAGGACAGAAAAGTCCTGGATGATATGGTTGCCAAAGCCAATGACGCGGATATCCAGCTGGTCATCCACGCGATAGGTGACATGGGTATTGAGATGGCCATCTCGTCCATCGAATCAGCGCTTGAGGCGTCTCCGAAGAGGAATCACAGGCATAGGATCGAGCATCTGGAACTTCCGTCCACTCAGCACCTGCGCAGGATGCAGAAGTCGAAGCTCATAGCATCGATGCAGCCGAACTTCGTGGGTGAGTGGGGCGGGACTAATGGCA
>DUKU01000165.1:0-1013 GCA_013329135.1 Thermoplasmata archaeon | reverse complement strand
GTGAGACGCGCGCGGCCAGGAACAATCCGTTCAAGGATGTCTTGAGCGCGAGGTTGAGGATGGTCTTCGGCTCTGATTGTATGCCGTTCTCCCCCATGTATGGTGTGATTTCAGCGGTGAATGCGCCATACGAATCTCAGCGGATCACGGCAGAGGAGGCGGTTGCAGCATACACCCGCGAGGCTGCGTACGCATCTTTCGAGGAGCGGTCCAAGGGAACAATCACCGAAGGCAAGCAAGCGGACTTGGTCATCATGTCTGCAGATCCGTTCGCGGACGCAGTTTCACTCAGGAGCGCGACCGTTCTGAAGACTGTGCTGGGCGGGGAGATTGTCTACGAACGTACGAAGATAGGAGCGTGATTGCGTGTCCCGCGGACCTTCTGCCGTGTCGTCAGATTCAGCACCGAAGCCTATCGGTCCATACTCGCAGGCGATTGAGTCCGGGGGATTCCTCTTCCTGTCTGGTCAGATAGGTATCGATTATGCTACTGGCGGCCTGGTCTCAGGGGGCGTGACGCCCCAGACCGAGGTCGTTTTGAGGAACCTGGCATCGGTCCTTGAGGCCGCTGGCGCGAGTGTGGCGGACGTAGTGAAGGTCTCCATATACCTCAGAGACATCCGAGACTTCCCAGCAGTCAATGAAGTTTATGGGCGATTCTTCTCATCATGGAAGCCTGCCAGGACCACATTGGGGGGCGTCCAGCTTCCGAAGGATGCGCTTGTCGAAATCGATGCCGTGGCCCGACTCCCGTAGCGCAAGGCCCCGTGCGTTATCGGATGTTCGTTCGACAGAGTTCACGTGGCCGATGGTTCCCCGGGGGGATCGTGATCCGCAAGGTCCGTAGGAAGGTTGCCGAGCGGACTGATCGAAGTGGTCGTTCCGCGCTGCTGCGCTGTTTTCTCTACATGGGCATGAGTTTCGCAATTTGTTGCACAGATGGGTCTAAGATGCGGTGATAGGTCCGGTTTTTGACCGGATCATTGTTCACTTTTCGGTCAGGTCCAGCACTA
>DUKU01000170.1:4918-6469 GCA_013329135.1 Thermoplasmata archaeon | reverse complement strand
TAATCACGCTGTTCGGATATAAAAGCTACTGGTCGGGGTCGACGGGCGCCTCCTCCTCTTCCTCAACCTCGTCGACAAGCCATAGCTTGTCGCCAACGAAGTGAATCGATGCGACGACCTTTCCCTTCATCTTCGACAGCATCGCGGAGGCCGGGACCAGGGCCCTTCCGATCGCCAGAGGCCGCTTGTTCCTCTCGTCCCTTATCCAGACGAAGTCCCCCTCGGCGATCGATGGGTCGGCGTCGACGACCCCTGGACCCATGACATCGGCCCCGTTCGCCACGAACTTCACGGCACCCATGTCGACCGTCACGTGCCTTTTGGACGCGCCGTACCTCAGGAGGCCTCTCACTGTCAGTACCGGCGTGCCATCTAGCACGATCGCCAGGACCTTGCCATCCACGATGATGGCATCATATCCGGGAGCCTCGGCCATGTCGACCGTGTCCGAGGCGGAGAACACCTTGCTCCCTGTGGCCTCCTCGATCCTGGACGCGATGGCCGCTATCTCCTTCTGCCTCATCCTGTGTCTCTTCCTCAGGCGAATCTCGGTCATCTGGATCCCTTCCCCTTGCCCTTCGCATCCGCCTCGTGCGCCTCCTTGAGCAGCGCGATGGCGCCTGGTTCCGTCGGGTCGATCCCGAGCGCAGTCCTCGCGGCCTCAAGAGCCTCTTTCGGCATGCCGAGCCGTAGCCTCACCCGGGCAAGTGATTCTGCCGCCGAGTAATCCGACGGCTCGAACTCGAGAGACTTGGAGTATTCAGCCTCAGCGGCCGCCAGGTCGCCCTTCGCCTCCGCCAGTTCTCCGCGGAGCCTGGAAGCTCCACCGCTGGACAGGCCGACCAGGAGTGCCGAGACCTCGTCTTCGGGGATGCCGGCGGACGCATACGCCCGCGCCTCGATGTTCGCGACACGCTCTCGGTGCTCCTCCGAGGACGATAGCCTCTCGAGTATCCTCAGGGCATCATCGTGCATGCCCCTGTCGAGCAGCAACTCGCTGTAATCGAGTATGATCGAGGGATCCTCGACCTCGTCCATGATCGTGTGCAGGATGTCTGGAATCGCCGCCTTCGAGGACATCCTCAGGTTCCTGATGTAATCGGATGTCATGCTGGAATCGTGTCTCCGGGTGGCCACCGCGTCCCCGAGCACGTTCACGGACTCGTCGAACCTCCCAAGCCTGAGCAGGACTTCGGCCTTGCGACGCAGCATCGCCGATTCGCCCTGGGAGCCGTTCCGCATCGGGGGGAAGTGTATCAGGGCGGTCCTGTACGAGGCCTCGGCCCCCAGCAGGTCCCCCATGGTCGACAGGATGTCGCCCCTGTCGGCCCAGCCGTCGGCGAAGGCAGGGTTCACCGCGAGGGCCTCCTCGATGGCGTTCAACGCCTCGTCCCAGCGACCGAGCTGACGGGCCACCCTGGACTTGGCCTTCCAGGCCTCGTCGTAGTCCGGGTTCAGGGCCAGTGATTCGAGTATGAGGTCGTACCCCTCCTCTGGGCGGCCGGTCATGGACAGGCACATACCCTTGGCATACAGCGCGTAATCGAAGTC
>DUKU01000170.1:3361-4730 GCA_013329135.1 Thermoplasmata archaeon | reverse complement strand
ACGAATCGGGGTATGGACTCCCCGAACCTTCCCAGGTTGTAGAGCGCGTTGCCGAAGTTGTTCCACAGCACCCTGTCCTGGGCGTCCAGCTCGAGCGCCCTCCTGTAACACTCGACGGCTTCGTTGAGTCTCTCCGCGCCGTGGAGGGAATACCCCTTGTTGTACCATGCGTGCTTGTAGCCTGGGTCGATTGCCAAGGCCTTGTCGAACGACGCGAGCGCTGGTCCGAGGAAACCCGCGCAGAAGAGGGAGTATCCGAGGTTGTTGAGCAGCTCCTTGCTGTTGGGCGACATCGTCAGGGCCTTCTCGAACGCCTGGACCGCATGCGCGAAGTCCCCGGACTCGTGCTGTGCCGTGCCGAGCATCGTCAGCGCCTCGACCGAGTCGCCCCTGAGCCGCAGATGCTCCTTGCACACGTCCGAGGCCTCGTGGCTCAGGCCGAGGTCCAGGAGTATCTCGGCGGCCGTGAGGCGCGCGGATGGTTCCCCCGACCCTTCGTCCAGGAGTCTCTTGACCGCGGCCTTCGCCCTCCGGACCCTGCCGAGCTTCGAGTACGAGTTCGCGAGGCCGGCTATGTTCTGAAGCCTCGTCGGGTTCAGCGCCGATGCCTTCCTGTATGCATCAGCGGCCTCCTCATAGAGGCCGCGGGAGAACAGGCAGTTGCCGAGGTTGTGCCATGCGAGCTCGTACTTCGGGGACCGCTCCGTGGCCTCCCTGTAGCTCTCGGTCGCGCGCTCGTACATGCCGACCGCGTCAAGCGCGGCTCCCCGGTTGTTATGGACGACCTCGTTGTCCACCCCAGAGGAGATGGCCTCGTCGAACAACTCCAACGCTCGCGAGAAATCACCCGCGTCATATGCCGCGTTGGCCTGTTCCACAAGCGCTGAAGGACTCAGCTTCCTCTTGGCTCCGGCGTCCTCCGAAGGGGTCAAGCGACATTGCCATGACATAATGGGTAGATAGCCTTTTTCAGAGGCGCCTGCCATTTTGCGACGTTTGGCCAAAGCTTATATCAGGCACGGGTTATAATTACCAGGAGCAGTGTCAAGATGCTAGTGCTCTTCGGGCCAGCCCCCAGATCGATAATCACCGCGTTCCTGGTGAGCAGAGTGACAGGGGCGAAGCCCACGTCACGCGACCACGGGAAGCAGTTCTACTTCGACGAGACCGTGGACGCGGACGAGGCGGACTATGACACCCAGTACAGGGAGTTCAGGGACAAGTACGGCGGACTCGACTTCCTCGAGGACGAGAAGCTCTACGAGATAGTCGAGGACGAGGTCTTCTGGGCGTCCAGGTACAGGTCGCCTGACAGGTTCAACCTCATCTTCACGGTCCTCGCCCAGATAGAGAAGGAGGGCACCAGGGG
>DUKU01000170.1:2285-3002 GCA_013329135.1 Thermoplasmata archaeon | reverse complement strand
TATAACAACGAGATCCTCGTGGACACCAGGAAGAGGTTCCCCGAGAAACTGTCCAGGAAGGACACGGGAAGGTACTGGACGCTCCTGTCGGACGTGAAGCACATGGAGTCCAAGAAGGATCCGAAGTACTTGACTGAGCCGCTCCCGAAGAACTACTGGAGATGGGTCGGTGAGGGTGCGCATGAGGAATCTGCCCAGCCCAAGGTCACATTGGAGGACTTCGGGGGCGCCTGAGACACCCCGATATCAGCCCATCGTATCACAAGGTTCCAAAGGCAAACCAAAAAGCTTGATAAGGGCCCAGACCGTTCGCATACAAGCGTGGCACTCATCCGAGGAGACTGAATTGACAGAAGGCGGAAAGCGCGTTGGACCCGAGGAAGTCGGCGTTCTCATGGACTTGCTCAGCCACGACATGCTGAACAACAATCAGGCCGCCCTCAGCTACCTTGAACTCATCCACTCGTCTCCAGGAGCCGACCCAAGGATCAAGGAGCTTGCTGAGAAGGCGACATCCCAAGTGAGGACCTCGTCCGTGCTCCTCGACGGCATCAGGCAGCTCTCATCGTACTGTGAGGGAACGCCCGCACAGGCCACTCCGGTCAACTTGAGAGAGACTCTTGCGCAGGTCACACGAGATGTCTCGGGACTGTTCCCGCACAAACAGGTCACGATCGACACGACCGGACTGGCGCCGAACGCTGAGGTCCATGGCGG
>DUKU01000170.1:0-2117 GCA_013329135.1 Thermoplasmata archaeon | reverse complement strand
AGCTCCGTTCGGGAGAAACACAACGGTTCGGACGTCTGGAGGATCGAGGTCGTCTCCAGGACCGCGACACTCCCGCAGGGCGTCGACGACAGCCTGTTCTCAGGGACCGTGCCTATGGACGTCTCCAAGATGGCGAGGGTGTCTGGTGTGGTGTTCGCTAGCAGCATCGCACGGGCTATCGGGGGGCGCATAGGCTCCCGCGTGCTCGACCCGGAGAAGAACCGAGGGTGCGTCTTCGAGATATCGCTCAAGGGGGTCGACGCCAGATGACCACCGTAATGATAGTCGATGACGAGCTGTTCATAGTGGAGCTCTACAGGGACATCCTCCAGCTCAGGGGATACAAGGTGGTCGCCACCGCCTTCGACGGGGAGGAGGCGGTGAGGAAGTACGCCGCTTCGCCGGAGAAGCCCGATGTCATCATAATGGACCACCGGATGCCAGTCATGAACGGCGTCGAGGCCACGAAGGAGATCATCAGGAGCAAACCCGCACAGAAGATCATATTCGTCAGCGCGGACGTCCTCATCGAGAAGGACGCGCGGGATGCGGGGGCGGCCGAGTTCCTGCCGAAGCCCTTCCGGATGGACGACCTGATAGAGAAGATGCGGAACGTGTCTGCATCGTGAGGGAGACCCCCACTGGCATAAATATTCTACGACAGATATACAAACCGATAAGTTGAAGAACAGGACGAGCATATTAGTGCAAAGGATAGTGCGGCTACATGTCAGATGGATTCACCAAGGTCAGGGCGATGAGCTTCCCGAGGCAGGTCCTAGCCGGGCACGGCGTCATAGAGCAGGCCGGGACCATGTGCGAGGAGTTCGAGCTCAAGGGGACCACTCTCATAGTCACGGGACAGACGACGGGAGAGCTCGCCGCGAAGCAGGTGGAGCAGATACTCCAGGACAAGGGCTTCGACGTGCAGAAGTGTGTCGTGGGCGAGGCCAGCAGGGCGAACCTCGTCAAGGTCGAGGAGGTCTCGAAGGACGTCAAGGCGTCCTTCCTGCTCGGGGTCGGAGGCGGAAGCAAGATAGACCTCGCCAAGCTCGCGTCGTTCAACCTCAACATGCCGTTCCTGAGCGTCCCGACCTCCGCGTCGCACGACGGCATCGCCAGCCCGAGGGCGTCGATCAAGGACGGCGGCAACTCGCTCTCGCTCAACGCGAGCGTTCCCCTCGGCGTCATAGCTGACACGAGGATCATATTCAAGGCACCCTACAGGCTCCTCGCGTCCGGATGCGCAGACGTGATCTCCAACACCGCGGCGATACTCGACTGGCAGCTCGCGGACAGGTTGAGGAGCGAGTTCATCAGCTCGAGCGCGGCCAACCTGGCCAAGTACGCCGCTGAGTCCATAATTGAGAATGCGGCAGCTATCAAGCCGAACCTGGAGGACAGCGTGTGGGTCGCCATCAGGCCCATCATCATATCCGGGATATCGATGGCTGTCGCTGGCTCATCCCGCCCCACGAGCGGCTCCGAGCACATGTTCTCTCACGTTCTCGATAAAATCGCGCCAGGCAAGGCCCTCCACGGAGAGCAGTGCGGCGTAGGCACGGTCATGATGATGTACCTGCATGGAGGGGATTGGCAACGCATACGGGACGCCCTCCAGCTCATCGGTGCCCCCACGAGCGCAAAGGAGCTCGGGGTATCCAGGGAGCAGATCATTGAGGCGCTCGTGCACGCGCACGAGCTCCGCAAGGACCGGTACACGATCCTCGGGGACCGAGGACTGACCCCCGATGCTGCCGAACGCCTGGCGACGATCACGAAAGTGATATAGACAGGAGGTTCCGCAATGGTACTGGTGACGGTCGTCGGAGAGCTTCAGTGCAGGAAAGGGTTCGAGTTCGTTTTCACGGGACCCTTGGCCGAATGCAGGGAATGCAAGGTCAGGAACGTCTGCTTCCACCTGGAGGAGAACAGGCGGTACAGGGTCGTGGACGTGCGGGACGTGCGCCACGAGTGCAAGGTGCACGAGGATGGCGTCAGGGTCGTCGAGGTCGAGAGGATCCTCACGAAGGCCGCCCTGCCTGCGAGGGCCGCTCTCGAAGGGTCCGTGATCACCTACGAGGGCAGCGACTGTGACTCGGTCGGATGCCAGTACT
>DUKU01000071.1 GCA_013329135.1 Thermoplasmata archaeon | reverse complement strand
GCCCGAGACCTTCCTTCCGCCCACCTCGATGTCGTTCACGGGCCTATGCCTCGCGTCGATGCCGAAGGACGAGAGCGCGGTCGCAATAGCGCCGCACACGACCGCGAAGGACGCCTCCGGGGTCGGGGGTAGCTCCTCGGACCCCACGACGAGCCCGTAGATCAGCTGGCCCTCGTCGGTGTATATCGAGCTGCCTCCGGACCCACGACGGACGATGCTGACCCCCAGACGCCCGCACGCGTCGAGGTCCAGGGTCTCCCCGACCTTCTGGAAGTAACCGACCGAGACGGTCGGCGACGAGCGGATGTAGAAGTGGAGCGTGTCGCGGACCGCACCGTTGGAGTGCGCCTCGAGGATGGCCTCATCCAGGGCCGCCGATACTGGAGGCCCGACGATGCCGCTGTCCACCAGACGCCAACTGTCGCGCATGCTAGCGCATCAGAGAATGAAAAGGGGCGTTAAGAGGTTTGGCAGGTTTCAAGCGGTCCTCAGAGGCCTTCGTCCTTCTTAGGCTTCTCGAGCTTCTCTGGCTTCTCAGCCTTCTCGGCCTTCTCCGCCTTCTCGCGCCTCGGGCCCTTCCTCTCGCGCCTGGACCATCTGCCGCGCAGATAGAGCAGGAGCGGGACCAAGATTATGACCGCGGCCACGCCGCCCCACAGGGCGATCTTCTTCCAGCCCGCCTCGTTCACCGTCACCTCGCCGACATCCTCGTCGACGGCCAGCTGCTCGCTGCAGGTGATATTGACCCTGACCGTGTATGTGCCCGGGTCACTGAACTTGTACGGGAACTTGACAACCGCAGTGCCACCTATCCCGATGCTCGTGGTCTCCGCTCCGGTCGTGGCGTTGAGGACGACGGTCCATGTGCCCAGGAGCTCCTCGGTGCCGTCAGCGTTCTGGATGTAGAAGTTCACGACGAACTCGGTCGCGACCGCGCTGCCGGTGTTGGTCACGTTCACGGTGATGTAGCCCGTCTCGCCCTCGGTGAACACCTCGGGGTCGAAGGTCACATCATCTATGATCAGGCTCGGTCTCGGGCCGGAGATGACAGTCACGGTCTTCGTGTAGCCGTCCCAGTTGCCCTCGGAGTCGGTCACATTGAGCCTGACCGCGTAGCTGCCTGCGGCCTCGAACACGTGTGTCACGTTGGACAGGCCGGTGCCGTTCAGCCATGAGTCGGCACCGTCGTCGTCGTTGAAGTACCACGAGTATAGCAGCGTCGTCGAGTTGTCCAGGTTGTCGGTCGTGGCGTTGGCGTCGAACACCAGCGTCTTGCCCTCTACGAGGCTCGTGCCCCAGGTCTCGTTCTTGACCAGGAACGACGGCGACGGCGCATCGGTGTCGTTGACCCTTACCGTCAGCGTGGTGTTCTTCCAGTGTCCGACCGAGTCGGTGACGTTCAGCGTGAGGGTGTACTCGCCCGCATCGACCCACGAATACGAGACGTTCTGCTCGTCCTCGGTGATGTACACGCGGCCGGATGTGTTGCCCTCGCCGTAGAGGAACTCGAAGTACTGTATCGTGCCCAGGCCGTCGTCCGCGCTGACCGCGTCGTCGCTGGACTCGCTCGCGTTGAACCATACGAGTTCGCCCTGATCTATCTCGAGCATGCCGCTGGTCTCGTTCACGACCAGGTCCTTGATCGTTACCACGGGCACCGGGTCCCTGCCGTCGCACATCACCGTTATCTCGGTGTAGTTGACCAACCCGCCCATGTCAGTCACGGTCAGGTTGACCGTCCTGCTGGCGGATGCGGACAGGTATGTGTGCGGGAAGGTGACGTTGTATGTCGACTCGGACGGAGTCCCATCCCCAAAGTCCCATGTGAACTCCAGCGGGTTGCCGTTCGGGTCCATCGAGTCCACGGCGGTGAAGTTGACCTCCTCGTCCACGGCCACGATGTAGCTCAGCACGACGCCCGTCTCGTTCGTCACGGTGTAGACATATTCCGATTCGACGAGGCCAGCGCCTGCAGATGGCATGACGGATGTCGCAATCGACATGGATACGTGCTCGGGACCTCCGACATACTCCTGCGGGTCCAGGGTCACGGTCATGTAGCCTGTCGAGTTCACGTGGCTGTCAGCGCCGCCGGTCGAGTTCGCCACCATCTCGTAAGATGCTGGCAGGGCGATCGTGAAGACATAGTCCACGGACGGATCGTCGTACTTGACATACGCATCAGCGTAGTAATCCGGGGAGTCCACATCTATAGCCTCTTGGGAGGTGTACGATGCGCTGTAGTCGAAGGTCACGCCCGACTCGAGGGTGATGTCCCCTTCAACGGAGCCCAGTGTGAACAGTCCGAACGAGCCGGAGCACGAGTAGACCGTGTCGTTCACGGTCAGGAGCCTCGCGCTCGACACATACTCTGGGCCGAAGTCCGCGAGCTTGGCCTCGAATACGCCGGCCTCGACTGCGTCTACTGCGCCGTCAGCGGTGACGGAGTTCATGTCGATCTGCATCCTGAGGCTGCCCACATCGCTGAAGGGCATGCCCGGGACCTTGTCATCATAGGACCACACGGTCTCGGATGCCAGCTCGAACGAGTTGAAGTCGGCGCCGTAGTCGATGGACACCGTCTCCGTCCTCTGCGTCTGGTCATCCATTGTGAGGTCCACGAACTGGTAGGTCGTGCTCGGGATTATGGTAATGTCCCTGAACTCGGACTTGAGGCCGTCGGCGTCGACCGAGAGCGTGAACTCGCCCTCGTAGCCGTACAACACGTATGAGCCGCCTCCGAGGTCGCTCTTGAGCACCCTCTTGACCCATGGCACGGACGGGTCCTCGTTCACGAGGTACGCGACCGTGTTGGTTGCCAGGTATCCATCCGCATCCCTGACGAGGCCACGGACGATCTTGGCGGATGACAAAGCGATAGTGGGTGTGTCGTCGGCGATGACAGTGGTCTGGAGGACCTCGGTCTCGTAGTTGCTCTTGCTCGCGAACAGGTATATGTCCGTCAGCACGGGCACGTCGAACATGTCGACGAGGGCCCAGCCCTCGCTGTTCGTCACTGCTTCGGCGACCGACTCGCGACTGCTGTTGTCGTAGAAGCCGACCGTGGCCCCTGACAGCGGCATCCCGAGCGAGTCCTCCACAGTGATGTTCCACTCGTGGGTCTTGGGCGGCAGCGGGTCCAGGTCGATCGGGGTGCCGGTATATGGCGACAACCCGTCGAAGGATATGCCCTCTGGCACCGCGTCGATCCTGTCGTAGTAATCACCGTCGGTCACCTCGGCCCTGTAGACTCCTGGCGCTGGCTCCGATGCGACGTACATGCCGGATGAGTACGGGGCCTCGATTACCTCCCCAGTGTACAGGTTGATGAGATTGACAGTCGCCGTCTCGACCGTTGCACCGTTCGAAGCGTCCAGAACCAATAGGTTGATATCGTTCATCTCGTCAGCTGCGTCGACGCTCGCCATCGGGAGCGCGACCATGGCGGACAACGCCATTACCAGCACGATGATGGCGGCTGATAGCTTGCTCATTGCACCTGTCTTCATCCAATTGTCCCCTCCCTCTCCTGGGGACCGGAATCAACGGACCCCCCTATGAGATAGGGTATTCCGGCGAATAGATTGCCCCTTTATAAGCTTTAGGGATTCCCGGGGGTGTCCCCGGGGCGCTGCCAGCATGACGTGCCAGCACGTCCAGGGCCTATGTGACTATCTTATCGACCTGGTCTGTCTCGATGGCTCGCCTGACCTCCACCGCCAAGCGCCTGCCCGTGCTCATGTTCGTCCGCCAGGTCGTGTTCCCGTACGGGTGGCCGACCCACATGTGCACGTTCGTCCCCCCGCCCACCCTCGGCGCAACATCGTATATGTGGAACTTCAGGTCCTTGTCGACGCACGTCTGGAGGCAGAACGGCCCGATGATTCCTGGCTTGTAGTGCTCCTTGCACGCCGCGACCCACTTCTCGGCGAGCTTGAAGGCGTTCTCCAGGAGAGATTCCCTCAGCGTCGAGG
>DUKU01000119.1:7782-8940 GCA_013329135.1 Thermoplasmata archaeon | reverse complement strand
TGAGGCTAAGTGCGGCAAGTGTGGGAAGGAGGCGCTCTACTCGTTCCCGAGCGGCATGAGGAAGTGCGCCGAGTGCGGACATTCGTTCTCGATGAGCGTCGCACCCATGCCGACCACAATGGAACCGCTTGAGAAGCCCGTCTCAAGCTCGCAGCCGCAGGAGAAACCGGCCGAGACGCCTTCGACTCCTGCAGACGAACAACCGAAGAAGAAAATCCTCACACGGTCCCTGAAGAAACTCTAGAAGATGCGCGCGCGCTCAGTGGACCTTGTTGTTGGCTGGCCGGTCCTTCGCAAGCCCTCGTATGATGTCACCGCGTGTCACGATGCCAATGAGTCTCTTGTTCTCGACCACCGGGAGCCTCTGTATCTTGCGCTCAACCATCATCACGATGGCCTCGTTCACGGTTATGTCAGGATGCACCGTGAGGACTTCCTTGGACATGACGTCCCTGACCGGGGTGTTCCCGATCTCCTCGTAGGCCTCGAGTATCTCCCTCTGAGTGACCTCCTCTTGGAATGCTATACCCAGAGAGGATATGGATGGGAAGACGAGTCTGAGGTCCTTCTTCGTGGTCTTTATCGACCTGAGCACATCGATCTCAGTGAACACGCCCACGACTTTGTCGTTCTCCACGACGGGAACGCCCGACACATTCTTCTCTGCCAGCATCGCCGCCGCATCCTTTACGAGCGTCTCAGGTGGGATGCTCATCACGGGTGTGCTCATGACCTCTCTTACCTTAACCATCGTACCGGCCCGACCATCCACAGGAAAGCTATTAAATCCTTTTGTCTGGTTCTCTTAATGCGGGAACTGGGTTATATGATGCGCACGAAACTCAAACCGATCTCCGACATAGAACTATCCTCAGGGATCACAGCCCGCGAACTCACATCCCAGATGCTCTCGTCGGGCGGCTTCACCGCCAAGAAGCTCGGCATGGCCTGCGACATACTCAGAGCCATGTACCGGGAGAAACAATGCACTGTGTTCCTGTCATTCCCTGCTTGCATCGTCTCGACCGGCACAAGAGGCGTGATTAGGAAGCTGGTCGAGGAGAAGCTTGTGGACGTGATCATCACCACGTGCGGGACCCTCGACCACGACCTCGCCAGGGTGTGGAGGAAGTACTACCACGGAGACTTCCTCATGGA
>DUKU01000119.1:5420-7632 GCA_013329135.1 Thermoplasmata archaeon | reverse complement strand
ATCGTGCTCGAGCAGAAGATGCAGCCCATCCTGAACGACCTATACAAAGCCGGCAAGAAGACTATGTCGAGCAGGCAGCTAGCGGAGGAGTTTGGGCTCAGGGTCGAAGACAAGAAGTCGATACTGTACTGGGCGGCGAGGAACCAGATCCCCGTGTTCGTCCCGGGAATAACGGACGGGGCGTTCGGCTCGCAGCTCTGGCTGTTCAGGCAGCAACATCCCGATTTCGGCGTCGACGTGCTCAAGGACGAGCAAGAACTATCCGACATCGTGTTCACTTCGAAGAAGGCGGGCGCCCTCATGATCGGCGGCGGCATATCCAAGCATCACGTGATATGGTGGAACCAGTTCAGGGACGGCCTCGACTACGCGGTCTACCTGACCACGGCTGAGGAGTACGACGGGTCCCTGTCAGGGGCAAGACTGCGGGAGGCCGTGAGCTGGGGAAAGGTCAAGGAGAAGGCCAAGTACATCACTGTCGAGGGTGACGCCACAATAACCCTGCCGCTGATTGCGGCATCCGTGTTAGACGCGGGCAGGCCGGCAAGAGATTAATATTGCTCTGTCGGCTTACCCATACAGAGGTGGGTCCTAAATGATGTCGAACGAAGGCGGGCCAGAGATTCCGGTCAGTCAAGACCTCGTCGCATTCGCGAGGGAATACCTCAAGACGTACATGGACACCGTGGAAGAGAAGAAGCCCCAGAGCTACCCACGATTCGCCCAAGACGCACCGTACGCCACCAAGGTGTACATCCTGCCGAATGGCTGCATCTGCATGATATTCAACTCGGCCAAGGAACAGTCCGTCGAGGGCGCGGGTAAGGACTGGGACGAGGTCCAGGACGTCATTGTGAAAGGTGTTGACCACTTCGCCGGATTCTATCCGTTCGAGGGCAGGTCTCTAGGCGACTGGAACAAGCGGGGCAAGAAGGACGCCCTCAGGGACCTCAGACTGATGGAGAAGTCCGACCTCGCCAAGGTCGGAGCGGAGCTCGAGGGAGTCATTGAGAACCTCACCAAGATAGGCAAGGCGAACCCGTGGCTCGTGAAGATGGGCGACGAGATGATCTCGACGCTCAAGGGCATGGACGGCAGGATGAGAGGCGGCTTCCCGACGGTGGACGCCATCGCCACGCTGCAGTCCCTCAAGGCATATTCACCCAGCTCAGAGAGCGTCAAAATCGAGTTCCCGGACAGAGAACTCCTCGAGCGGATAATGGAGGGCATACAGGAAGTCGCGGGCCTCCAGAGCAAATTCGACATGGTCGAGACGAGGATGTTCGAGATGGAGAAGGCGATGCACGCCCCGGACGTCTCCGAAAAGATGTCCGACACAACGGACAGGGTGGACCGGCTGGAGAAGCAGCTCGAGAAGGTCTCGAACATCCTGACCATGCTCAACTCGAAGGTCGAAAGCTACTTCTCGAAGACCGCTGAGAAGGAGAGGCAAGGGGACCTCGAGAAGCGGATAGAGGAGCACACCACCAAGGCGCTCTCGCACGAGTCGAAGATTGCGAGCCTCGAAAAGGAGGGCGAGAGCCTCCTGGCCGAGATGCGCGCCATGACATCGAAGATGGAGAAGGACATCCACGACAGCAGGAAGAGGATCGCGAGGGTCGAGAAGCACTTCGCGGACTTCGCCAAGCTTGTCCAAGACTGAGCCGGCCATGAAGCGGATATGCGTCCTTCCAGGCGACGGGATAGGACCAGAGGTCGTCAGTTGCGCCGTCAGAGTACTAGGGACTGTGGCACCAGGGCTCGAGCTGCTCAATGCGGACATCGGACAGAGCGCACTGATTCGACATCATTCATGTCTCCCAGACGACACCCTAGAGCTCATGCGGACCTGCGACAGCACTCTCTTCGGAGCCGTGACATCGTCCCCGGACCCAGGATACACGTCACCTGTCCTCACATTCAGAAAGTCGCTCGACCTGTACGCGAACGTCCGTCCTGTGAGGAGTCTGGTCAGAACCAGCTCTAAACCCGCCATCGACATCGTCATCGTGCGCGAGAACTCGGAGGGACTGTACCATCAACCGGAGGCGGTCGATGCTGAGGGTGTGACGACCCACAGACGAGTGACCAGACACGGCTGCGAGAGGATCGTCGACTTCGCGATAGAGCACGCTCGGGGGCGGAAGCGTCACGGCGTATGCTGCGTTCACAAGGCAAATGTCCTCAGACAGTCCGACGGCCTGTTCCTTGA
>DUKU01000119.1:1862-5202 GCA_013329135.1 Thermoplasmata archaeon | reverse complement strand
TCGCGGTTCGACGTCATAGTCACACTCAACCTGTACGGTGACATCCTGTCAGATGTGGCGGCTGGCGTCGCGGGTGGGCTCGGATTCGCCCCATCGGGGAACATCGGCCAGAAACACTCGGTCTTCGAGCCGGCCCATGGGTCCGCGCCTGACATCGCGGGGAAGGGCGTCGCCAACCCGACTGCGACCATCCTCGCGGCGGCCATGATGTTGGACCACCTCGGCATGCCCCGCGAGGCGAGAGATGTAGAAGCAGCGGTCTCTGAGACATATTCTTCAGGACATCTGACGGTCGATCTCGGGGGAAGGCACGGTTCTAGCAGTTTCACGGACCACGTGGTGCGGAGAATGCGCGCCTGATGCGCCCAAGGGGATGGATGAGCCTCGCCCACTCATATCTCAAGAACCCAGCGAGGCTTCTTTCAGGCCAAGACACGCGATGCCTGTCGAAACTCAGCCACACAAGCGCCATCGAGACGCCGCACAGCAGTGCCATCTCCCATGCCGAGAAGACGCCTAGGAGGGAGTCCTCGACGTAATCCATCGTGATGTGCACGCTCCAGAAGATGAGGGGAATGGCGAGCCTGGATGCGGTTGCAACAGGTCCGACGATCATGACGGCGGCCGGCGTATGGAGCAGGGACTTCCACTGTCCGTCGGCATCCATCAGCGAGTCGAAGTCCAGGACGCTCCCTACTCCATGGACCTTCATGTACTCCTTCAACCCGAAAAGGTGGTCGACGTCGATGAACACGCCAAAAGTGAGGGCAACGAAAGAATTGTTCCTGTTTAGCGTGAGCATATGAATCAGGAGGAGGCTCACGACGAGGTGCGTAATTGCCAACATAAGCCATCAGCGTTCTCGGTTGTGCGGCATCCATTATCAGCGATGGTATATCTTGATATCGCATGTTCTAAGGCGTTCTGACGCTCACGACGGCCGAAAAGAGATGATGTGCGGGGGCTGAGATTCGAACTCAGGGACTCCTTCGAGACCAGACCCTCAATCTGGCGCCGTTGACCGGGCTTGGCTACCCCCGCATGGTTGGCGCTGGCCCGCCTTCGTAAAGCGTTTACCGATTAAAGCCTTTCGTCTGCGTGCAATTCGAGGGGCCGTGTACTTTCCCGGCGCGCTCCCGACTTACGCAGGCTTGCCCCACTAACTCATCAAATAAATACTATCTTGCATTACCCTCACTCGATACCTTGGAACCAGAGCCCCGGCTCTGGACGAAGGGACACAGAGGGGAATGTTGGATGATAGGCTTCCCGAGAGGAAAGGTCGCGTTCCGAATGCTCCAGGACAACGATCTGGAGTCGCTTCACTGGGGAACGTTGGATGTGCTTGAGAACGCCGGCATCAAAGTGTTCAGCGAAGAGTGTCTGAAGTTGCTGGAAGATGCTGGATGCTTTGTGGACCGGAAGCAGAGCCTCGCTAAAATACCAGGCAACCTGGTCGAGGAGGCCATAAGGAAGGCCAAGAAGAACATCACGCTCTGCGCCAGGACGCCGAAGTACGATGTCGTCCTGGACGGCAGGAGGACTTACTGCTGCACGGATGGGAACGGCACGAGCGTCATGGACTTCGAGACCGGGAAGAGGCGGATGTCGACGAGCGAGGACCTCGCCACCGTGGGAAAGGTCGCGAACGCACTCGACTCGGCCCACATATTCTGGCCGTGCATCAGCTGCCAGGACATACCCGACTACTACAGACATGTCGCCGACCTCAAGGTCGCCCTCTCGAGCATAGAGAAGCACGTGCAGGTCGAGACCACCAGCCACAGACGTGAGGCTCAGTGGCTCGTCAAGCTCGGCACGGCCCTTGCGGGCGATGAGAAGGCACTCAGGAGGAGACCCATATTCTCCTCGATGCACTGTCCGTTCTCTCCGTTGCAGCTCGACGGAGGCTCGACCGAAGGTGCCCTCGCACTGGCACGCGCCGGCGTCCCGATATCGTTCTACGGCATGCCCCAGGCAGGCATCACGGGACCCGTCACACTCGCGGGGTCCATCATCGTGAACAACGCTGAGGTCCTCGGCGGACTGACCATGGCCCAGCTTGCAGCCCCAGGATCGCCGTTCATGTACGGCACCGGCGGCGCAGCGTTCGACATGAAGACGATGACCTGGGCGGGCGGCGGACCCGAGAGGGCGCTTATATCGGCGGGTTCAGGCGAGCTCGCACACCACTACGGATTCCCCATACTATGTGGAGGCATCGTCACATCCGCGAAGGTTCCGGGACCGCAGTCCTGCTACGAGAAGATGTCCAGCGGCCTGCCCCAGTTCTACGCGGGCTGCGACATGGTCGCCGGACTAGGCCTGCTCGATGACGTCACGATGCTCTCCTACGAGCAGATGGTCATCGACAACGAGATGGTGAAAATCATGGCGAGGCTGGCTCAGGGCGTCATCGTCGACGACGACCACATGGCCATCGACCTCATCAAGAAGGTCGGTCCTGGAGGCAGCTTCCTGCCCGAGAGGCACACGATCTCGTGGCTGAACAAGGAGCACTTCATGACAGAAATAACGGACAGGAGAACCGGCGAGCTTTGGGAGGCAGACGGCAAGAAGAGCGTCGTCGACCGAGCACATGAGAAGGCCGCCAAGATCATGAAGGAGCACGTCGTCCAGCCAGTTCCGGCGGACGTCGCAAAGCAGTTCGAGAGCATAGTCAAGGCCGCAGAGAGTGACATCAAGCAGCACGGCCTCAACTGAGCGTCTCGGCAAAGTCTATTAGGACAAACCATCCTTGGGCTGGACGGGCCGGTGGAGGAACCGTCCAGCCCAGAGAAACCTCTTGTGCAGGTGCTAGGTTGATACCATCAGAACTTATCCGTGACTTCGAGATGCAGATGAAGGAGCTGCGCATAGGTCATACTCCCCTCACCCGGGCCCAAAGACTCGAGAAGAGACTGGGTGTCCGGAGGCTGCAGTTGAAGCTCGAGGGAGAGAACCCGTCAGGAACTCACAAGGACCGCATGGCACTCCTGTTCGCGCTCGACGCGAGGGACAAAGGCAAGAAGACCCTGGCAGCTGTCACATGCGGCAATTACGGAGCGGCCCTCGCATACGTCTGTGGGAAGCTGGACATGCAGTGCGAGATCTATGTCCCGTCCACATTCGCGGCGACGAGGAACAAGGACATCGAGGCCTACGGTGGGCATATCGTGGTCGCCGAGGGGGACTATGAGGCCGCCCTCAACGCATCCATCAAGGACATCGACAGGAACCACTGGTACAACGCCAACCCCGGGGGCGAGAACAAGGAGCTCGCCGTATACTCATACTCATTCATATCACGAGAGATCGCCGTGGAGCTCGGGAGGCAGCC
>DUKU01000119.1:0-1713 GCA_013329135.1 Thermoplasmata archaeon | reverse complement strand
GCCGTCAGGGGCCTTGTGAGCAAATCGAAGGAACCGATCCCCGTGCCAGACCTCAAGATAACCGAGATCAACGAGCCTCTGTCTGGCAATTTCCTCCTCGATGAACGGGAGGGCATGGACGCCGTGCTAGACTCGAACGGGACCGCGTTCGAGGTGAGTGACGACGAGCTGATCAAGGCGGCAAAACTCATCATGACGGAGGAAGGGCTGGACGTGCTCCCGGCATCCGCAGGGGCGATAACCGCGGTCAAGTTGCTGGATTCGAGGAACCACACATTCGTAGCGGTCATCACCGGCAGAGGCCATGGTCATCTGTGAGCCCCTGTACGGATATGAGCATCATCCCGATGTCAGATTCGACCAACATATTAATACATCAAGGTACATTGCCAGCCCGATGGACGCAGCCGCAGGCAAGCTCAGGTTGGTTCTTCTCGCGTTGACCCTAGGGGTCCCTGTTGACCTGCGGATTGAAGGCCTGTAACGGGCGCGCGACCTGGGGTGTTGTGATGTCCGTTCGGGCGTTGTCAAGGAGTGTGAACAAACGATGAAGGGCGCGAAAGCCACGATCAAGCTGCTGGAGAGACAGAACGTGGATGTGATGTTCGGCATACCCGGCGGTGTCCTTCTTCCGTTCTACGACGAGCTGGTCCAGTCGGACATAAGACATATACTCGTGAGACACGAGCAGTGCGCAGCACACATGGCTGACGGTTACGCGCGCGTATCGAAACGCCCGGGCGTATGCGTAGCGACTTCAGGGCCGGGCGCGACAAACCTCGTGACAGGCGTGGCGACCGCGTTCATGGACTCGTCCCCCATCGTCGCGCTCACGGGGCAGGTGGCCACTGGCGTGCTCGGGAACGACGCGTTCCAGGAGGCTGACTCGTTCAGCCTCATGATGCCCATCACCAAGCACAACTTCAGGGTCACTGACCCGAAGGACCTGGCCGAGACGGTCAACAAGGCGTTCATGATCGCCACGACGGGACGCTACGGACCGGTCCACATCGACCTGCCGACGGACATATTCACGTCCGAGGTCGCGGAGGCTGACCTCGCGAAGACCGTTCGTGTTCCGAAACTCAAGAGGAACCTCTCGGGGCTCCTGGATGCGATCAAGCTCCTCGAATCCGCAGAGAGGCCCACCATCATGGTCGGGGGCGGTGTCGCGTGGTCGAGGGCCGGCGGGGAGATAACCCGGCTCGCTGAGATACTCATGGCGCCCATCGTGACCACCCTCATGGCGAAGGGTTCCGTGTCCGAGAACCACCCACTCGTGCTCGGCGTCTGTGGCATGCACGGACGCCAGGTGGCCAATTACGCTCTCAACAACTGCGATGTCCTGCTCGCGATAGGCACCAGGTTCAGCGACAGAGTCACGGGCAAGCTGAGCGAGTTCGGCACGAAGACGAAGGTCGTGCATGTGGACATAGACTCATCCGAGATAGGCAAGAACGTCAAGGGCAGGGTCGGACTCGTCGGAGATGCATGGACGGTCGTGAACGCGCTCATCGCAGGCCTGCAGAAGAGGAAGAAGAAAGAGACCTGGATGGAGCGCATGAAGACGCTCAACAAGGAGTGCACGTGCGACTACGACCTCAGATCGGACCCCCTCAAGCCCCAGAAGGTCGTCCACGAGCTGTCGAGGCTCCTCCCGGACGACGCGATAGTGACCACAGAAGTGGGCCAGAACCAGATGTGGGCCGCGCA
>DUKU01000134.1:1526-3276 GCA_013329135.1 Thermoplasmata archaeon | reverse complement strand
CTGATGATGTCGAGGACCTGCGCAGGGGATACGCCCAGCGAGCCAGCGATGCCCTGGACCGTCTTCGACTCCGGGGAGAACGCGTCCGTAGGTTTCGCGCACCCGCATCCGGGCTGCAGCGAGAAGAGGTCCACGAGGGTGGTCCCCCCGCGCTCGTGTCTCACCTCCGCGACTTCCACGACCTTCCTGTGGAAGGTCGAGCCGTCCGGCGTGCGTATCAGCCCGATGACCACGACTATGTCCGTTGATGAGAACGCCCTTTCAGACACCCCCAGGTCCTCGACCGCTCGGTCGAGCACGCCCTTCGCGGAGTTGCCGTGTATGGTCCCGAGCACCGAGGAGCCGGCACTCCCCGCCCGCATGCTCTCGTAGAGCACCCTCGCCTCGGCCCCCCTGACCTCGCCGATCACGATGGCGCTCTCGCCCATCCTCAAGGACACGCGGAGCGTGTCCTCGGCTGAGACCTCGTTCGCACCCTCCCCGCTCCCGAACCTGAGCGTCTGGATGTCGTACCCTAGCTGTCTCATCCTCCTGACGGGTATCTCTGGCGTGTCCTCTATCAGCAGGATCCTCTGGGTGAGCGGGAACTCGAGCATCAGGGCGCCCAGGAGAGTCGTCTTCCCTGCCCCCCTCGAGCCCGCGACCAGCACAGCCCTCCTACCGAGCACGCAGGCCCATAGGAAGCTCGCAAGAAGTGGTGACACGGAATCCTTGGCTATGAGCGTCGGGAGCGTCATGACGCTCGTGGAATGCTTCCTGATCGCGAGGGACACGCCTCTCTCGCTTATGGGAGGCCCGACCAGGGTCACTCTGCACCCAAGACGGGATATGTCCGCCTCGAGCACGGGATGAGCCTCCGAGAAGGGCATGCCGGTCTCCAGCTTGATGCGCGACACGAGCCCGAGCAGGTCGTCTCGGCCGACGAACACGTTCGTCCGACACTTCTGTCCGACACGCTCGAGCGCGTCGGACCTCAGCACGACGAAGACAGGCGTCTGACTCGAGGGTGCGTTCACGTACACGTCCTGCACTGCCCGGTCCTCGAACAGGGTCTCGAGGACGCCGTACCCTGCGGTGTATTTCGAGACCAGCTCGGCCAGGTAATCCACTTCTTTGGACAGCCCCTGCCCCCCAGCAGCCGCCCTCCTGGGCGCCAGCCTGCGGTGCACCATGTCCTTCGCTCTGGCCTTGATGAACGGCCTCAGGGCGTCCAATGACCTTAGGTCCAGGTCCTCGGGCGGGGACGCGGTTATGTCACCGATGACCTCAGCGACGACCTTGACCAGCGCGGGACTGAGATCGTACTCCGGCGGATGGACATCGTATCTCGCGCTCGTCTCGTCGGGCGACGAGGACACCGTCACTGGGACTCCGTTGACGGCATACCTTGTCAGGGTGCGTTTACCTTCACCCCCGCCCCTCTCCAGCCAAGTCGATGTGAAGCACGGACGTCTGTCATCCGCGACGGGCCCGGGCACGGGCACAGGAGGTTCGGCCCGTACATTGTACGGGCCGCCTGAGGACACTATCTTGGGCGGCTTCGGTTTGGAGGGCATTCACGCACCCCCGGGTGACGGGCATCCGGCCCAGACGATCTGGGCCACGCATCTCCCGAACTCCGGACACTTGACCGCGCTGAGCTCTCGCAGGAGCCTGTCGGATATAGCCCTCCTCGACGAACCGAAAACCATCGGGTCGGCCCGTATGATGCGGATGACCTCCGAGGCAACCCTTTGCCTACTGGCGGGGC
>DUKU01000134.1:0-1350 GCA_013329135.1 Thermoplasmata archaeon | reverse complement strand
TCCGACATCGATCGTCCGACACGCCCTCCGGCTGGGCCTCCAGCCTTCTCAATGCCGCGAGCGCTGATGCCGACTCGCACAGCCGCGCAATCCTCTCCGCCCTGTATCTGACATGTATGAACCGCTTGAGCACGACCGCCTCCGGGATGATCCCCGACGCCAGTATGTTCATGATGCCAGAGGCGCACTTCGCATTCTCGATGCTCTGGGCGCCGCTACAGTCGCTGCAGTCCACTTCGAGGGTCATCACATCCTCCTCTGCGAAAGCGTGCTCGCAACTCCTGTCGCTACTGAGTGTGGGCACGAGTTTCTTGGAAGGCCTGGTGCTGTGGTGTGTCATCCTTCCTCGAACGGGCGGCACGGCTCTTTGTACCGTGCGAACGTCCGTAGCCTACATGTAATCGGGCCGTAGAAGGCCTCGACAGGCCGTCCAAGGGTCGATGAGGAGCGATCAGGATGCCGTGGGGGGCTTCTTCGAGGACCTTCCTGTCCTCGCCTTCGTGCTTGCGGGGATCATGTCAGTTGCAGGTACCGCCTGCTGGACGAACGGGCAGCTCTCCGAGACTGACGATTCAGACGCCCTCGGACTGTCCGCGGCACGGCTTGCCGCCGACGTGGTCATGGACCTCAGAGGGGATGGGATGCTCCCATCCATCGAGGCCGTGCGGTCCACCAACCTGTCGCTGCAATTGAATGGTCTGGCCGAAGGGCTCGCGTGCCTCGTATCTGTGTGGTGCATCCACCCGGACCTGGAACCACTCTTGGTCGTTGGGGTGACTGACAGTGACCCTGAAGTCGCCAGTTCGGGAAGAGTGCTCATGAATGCATCATGTGTGGGGGGCATCGTGAGCATACTGGAGGTGCGTGTCCTTGTGTGGGAGGCTCACAATGGATGAGCGAGCGCAGCTGGCGCTCCTGGACGCGATGGTGTTCTTCGCGGTCTCCATGGTGATCTGCGGGACTCTGATGTCTTACGTGGCTTCCAACGCTGGGGATCCCTGTGAATCTGTCGGTACTGGCGCGGACACGGACGAGTCGCTTGCCGTGTTCCTTGAGTCGTCTCTGGGTGAAGGATTCGTCCTGGACGGCCTCAACCTGGAACTCACTGGCCGGGAACAGTTCGGGGAGACACTGCTGCTGATATCCGCTATGGTACTGCAGGGCCACCCGGTCGAAGTGTTCGAGCCTGTCCTGTCGCACATCGAGGTAGTGCTATCGCGCGTGTGCGGCCCGTGGGCCGCGCTCCTGAGGACGTCGTTGGCAGACGGTGATGAATGGGTGACTCTAATGGAGATTGGCCAAGGGCCCACTGAGGATGCGGACACGGAGTCGGCTTCTCAGAATCTGGGC
>DUKU01000177.1:12842-13300 GCA_013329135.1 Thermoplasmata archaeon | reverse complement strand
GGGCCGCGTAGTTCGGGAACCTGGCCTTGGCGATGATGTCCGTGTCACCAGTGACGAGGAACACATCCTCGACGTAGCTGAATTCCGCTATCTTCTGCGCCACCATGTCCGAGCCCTTGGTGTCTATCTTGAAGTTCACCAGAGCCGCGACCTGGTCCTCTCCGTAGTACGACGATATGATCTCCTCGTACTCCTTCTTGTCCTTCTCTTCCATTCAAGCGCCCCCTGTTGGCCCGCCTCGACCTGTGGTGCCCACGCCCGACGCTGTCGAGGATGAACTCGGCTCCGGCGAACCCTTCTTCGCGATCAGCTGTCCGTCCAACGCTCGCGTGTGCGTGACCCTATAGGCGCGCTCCCTCGAACTCCTCTTGGAGATCTATGATGACCTGCTCTAGTATCTCCTCCAAAGAGGCGCTCCGGTACTCCCTGACGCCGCCCAGGTCACTCTGTACTCTAGC
>DUKU01000177.1:0-12793 GCA_013329135.1 Thermoplasmata archaeon | reverse complement strand
TAGCCACGTACGATGCGTTGCTCTTCAGAAACTCTACGTTGCACAAGGGCTCTTCCATCCGTGTTCACCCCATCTGGCCCTGGGCACCACCCGAGGCCATGGATTGCACGCTGGCGCGCTATATGTCCTCTATTATTTAGTACTTTCTTAAATGCCTTTTGGTCCCCTTATGCGAGCCAGCAATCCCGGCGCCTGGTATGACAAGGCTAGTCATGGCCGCTGGGCCCCCGAACCCTGCCGATGCCCAATATCGTCCATCGGCCGCGACTAGGTATTATATATCGTCCCCGTCGTTCCAAACAATCCGATGAACTCGGCTGGCCAGCTCCTGATTATAATCATAGGCTGATTCGTGCCACCATTGCCGAGTTTGTGATAGAACCCTTTTGGAGGCGTCTGTTGCATGAAGAGGTGCTACCGAGAACCCGCCGGGGAGACCCTGCCTCAGATCGAGGCAGAGGTCTTGGCGCTCTGGGGAGAGGAGAACATCCTCTCCAAGGTCAAGGAGCGGATGCGGGGCGGAGAACCTCTTGTCTTCTGCGAAGGCCCTCCGACAGCGAACCGGCCGCCGCACATGGGGGACGCGCTCACGCGCGCAGTGAAGGACGCCTTCCTCAGGTATCATATCATGAACGGCCGCATGGTCGTCCCGTACATCGCGGGCTGGGACTGCCACGGGCTTCCGGTCGAGCTCGAGGTGGAGAGGAGCCTAGGCGTCGACGGAAAGGCGGCGATAGAGTCCTACGGCGTGGAAAGGTTCAATGCGCTGTGCCGCGAGAGCGTCATGCGTTACAAAGCGGACTGGGAGGAGATGAGCCGCCGGATGGGCTACGGGATCGATTACGAGGACGCCTATCTGACGATGTCGAACGAGTACATCGAGAGCGTCTGGTGGTCCCTCAAGCAGCTGCATTCGAACGGCCTCCTGAAGAAGGCAGCTCAGGTCGTCCCCTACTGTCCCAGGTGTGGCACATCCCTCAGCACCCACGAGGTGGCCCTCGGCTTCGAGGAGACCGAGGTCAGATGGGTCATGGTCAGGTTCAGGATCCCATCCCTTGACGCATCCGCGCTCGTGTACACCGAATCGCCTTGGGCATTGGTCGCGAACGCCCTCTTGGCGGTGGACGGGTCGAAGCGGTACGCGATGTTCGACCTTGCGGGCGAGCAGCTGCTCGTGGCCGAGGAGAAGGCCCAGCTCCTGGGGCCGTCGGCCAAGGCAGTGAAGACAATGCAGGGCTCTGAGCTCGTCGGCCTGTCCTACGAACCCATATTCGAGTTTCACAACTTCGGCGGCCGCGGCTTCAGGATCGTCGACTCGCAGGATGTCTCCAAGGAGGAAGGCACAGGCATCATGCACGTGTCCCCCCCGTACGCGTCGGCCGACCACGAGATAGGCGCAGCCGAGGGTGTGCCCCTCTTCGATCCCGTGGATGATACCGGCAGGTTCACCGACGCCGTACCGGAGCTCTCCGGCAGGAGCGTCCATGACGCCTCGTCAGAGGTCGTCCGCATGGTAGAGGCCAGAGGTCTCCTGTTCAGGTGGGGCCTGGTCAGGCGGTCGAGCCCCTTCTGCTGGCGGTGCCACAGCCCGCTGATGCACAAGCTGAGGAAGGTCTGGTCCGTGCGCGCCTCGGAGGCGAAATCGCGGATGGTCCAGCTCAATGCAGGCATCAGGTGGGTGCCGGAGGCCTACAGGGATGGCAGGTTCGGAGATTTCATCGAGGACGCGAAGGACTGGTCTGTCAGCAGGAGCAGGTACTGGGGCACGCCTCTTCCCGTCTGGACGTGCGACAAGGGGCACCAGGTCTGCGTCGGGAGCGTCCAGGAACTATCGGAGCTCTCCGTCACCCCGCTCCCGGCCTCCCTGGACCTGCACCGGCCGTACATCGACGCTGTGAATCTCCGCTGCCTCGAGTGCGGGGGCCAGATGTCCAGAGAGCATCATGTGATGGACTGCTGGTACGACTCCGGCTGCGCCCCGTTCGCACAGTATCATTATCCTTTCGAGAACATGGCCGAGTTCGAGACCCACAGGTCCATCGATTTCATCACGGAATCGGCGGACCAGACGAGGGGCTGGTTCTACACGCAGCACGTGGTCAGCACGCTGCTGTTCGACGCCCCCGCGTTCAGATCAGTGCTCGTGCTCGGACATCTGCTGGACGACAAGGGAAGGGTCATGAAACCCTCGTCTGGGAACACCGTGTCGCCGGGTGAGGTTTTCTCGTCCGTTGGCGCGGACGCTGCGAGGCTGTACCTGCTCGGGTCCACTGTCTGGCAGCCGGTTCGGTTCTCCATGGATGACGTGAGGAAGGCCATGTTCGGCACGTTCACCACGGTCCTGAACCTGTACGCCTTCTACTCGTCGAATGCGAACGTCTACGGTTACACTGGTCAGAAGGCCAAGGAGCGGACCCATGATCTCGACAGGTGGATAGTCTCCAGGCTTAACTCGACCGTGAAGGACGTGAGGTCGGGGTTCGACGCCCTCGAGATCCAATCCGCGGTCCGCGCGATCGTCCGGTTCATCGACGACCTCAGCAGCTGGTACGTCCGCAGGTCCAGGAGACGCTTCTGGGTAGAGAGCGACCCTGAGGACCGGTTCTCCGCCCACGCGACGCTCCACGAGTGCTTGACGTCCCTCTCGCTCATGATGGCTCCAGCGGCGCCGTTCTTCTCGGATTGGCTGTACAGATGCCTCATGGGTCCGAAAGGGTCCGTGCACCTCGAGGCCTTCCCTGTCGCCGACGACGTCCAGATCGACCCGTCCCTCGAGTCCCAGATGGCCCTGGTTAGGCAGGCAGTCGAGGTCGGGAGGACCGCGAGACGGGGCGCGAACGTGAAGCTGAGGCAGCCGCTCGACGAGGCCGTCATCTCGGCTGGCAGGGACAGCGCCTGGATCCTGCGCAGGTACGAGAAGATGCTCTCGGAGGAGCTCAATGTCAAGAGGGTCGAGTGCGTCGAGTCGAGGGAGAGCATGGTGGAGTTCGTGGTCTCCCCCAACCTGAGGACCATCGGGCCGAGGTACAAGGAATCCGCATCCGAGGTCTCTCGCATGCTGGAGCAGATGGACGGGAACGAGCTCGTGACACATCTCAGAGCGAAAGGCAAGGTCAGGCTCGGGGGATTCGACCTGTACGAGGAGGACGTGGTCGTATCGGAGAGGCAGAAGAGCGGGTTCGCCCACGCCAGTGCCGGGGAGATGCACGTCTACATATCGCTGGGAGTCGACAAGAGGCTCAGGATCGAGGGGCTGGCCAGGGAGGTCGTCCGGCGTGTGCAGCACATGCGCAAGGAGCAAGGGCTGCGGTTCGAGGACGAGGTCGCGGTGGAGTACAACGCCCATCGGGACATCGAGGAGGCGATAACCTCGTACAAGTCCCACATATCCCACGAGACCCACGCCCGCTCGGTCGATAGGAACCCCTCCGTCGAGGGCGCCAGGAAATGGACCGTGGACAAGATGCCTTTGGAGCTGCTGGTCAAGAGGGCCGAACGCTGACCTTGCGCTTCTTCGACGGCAGGACCTTCTCCATGATGTACGCGTGCCTGCCAGCACCGTAGTAGTCCCTAATGATCGCCCTCAAGGAGTAGCCGTGCTTGAGGTAGAGCGCTATCGCAGGTTCGTTGGCGACGTCGACCTCCAGCCCGCAGGTCCTGGCGTCCCTCTTCTCGAAAGACCCCTCGGCTTCGCGCAGCAGGAGCGTGGCGACGCCGTTCCTCCTCCGCTGTTCGAGGACAGCCATCGAGGCGACCCTGCCCTCGGCGCGACTGTCGGAGCACAGGCACAGGGCCGCTCCCAGGACCTCCCCCATCTCTTCGGCCACGAGCGCGAACGCATCGTCCCTCATGAGGAATGCCATCAGCGTGTTCTCTGAGAACTTCTCTACCCCGAAGCACTCCTCCTCGAGCCGTATCAGGCTCGGGAGGTCCCGCGGACCGGCCTTCCTGACCTTCACGGACGGACGGTACGAACCAGCTGCGATAAGTCCGTTGCGCCGGCGTCCGAAGGGCTTATATTCGGATTTGGGCTTCAGCATCTGGATGGTCGCGATAAGGGACGCCCTCTCGAAGGACATGGTCGGCAAGACCGTGCAGGTGAGGGGTTGGATATACCGGACCCGGAGCAGCGGGGGCATAGTGTTCGCCGTGCTCAGAGATTCGACTGGCATTGTCCAGGTCACTGTGAAGAAGGGCGTCGCGCCCGAGCCAGATTTCATCGCCGCCACGAACTCGGGCATCGAGTCCTCGGTCATCATCGAGGGAACGGTGGCTGAGGACAAGCGCGCCCCCGGAGGGTACGAGGTCAGAGCGTCCAGATTCACCCTTGTTGGCCCTGCGGAGCCGTTCCCGATCACAGAGTACCAGAGCACAGAGCTGCTCCTCGACCTGCGCCACCTCTGGATACGGTCCAGGGAGCAGACCGCGGCCATGCGTATCAAGGACTCTCTCCTGATGGGCGCGAGGGAGTGGTTCCATGAGAACGACTACGTCGAGGTCAACCCCCCCATCATCACAGGCGTCGCTGCGGAGGATAGCACTCAGCTCTTCCAGATCAAGTACTTCGACAGGATGGCCTATCTATCCCAGAGCGCTCAGTTCTACCTGGAATCGCTCATATACTCGTGCGACAAGGTGTTCTCCCTAACCCCTTCGTTCAGGGCCGAGAAGTCGAGGACGCCGAGGCACCTGGCGGAGTTCTGGCACCTCGAGATGGAGGCCGCCTGGGTCGATAACGACGAGAACATGAAGGTCCAGGAGGAGCTCGTGACCGCGATGCTGCACAGGGCCGCGGACGATTGCAGGCCCGAGCTCGAACTGTTCAAGCGGGATCCGGCGGACCTGAGGCGTGTCGTCCCGCCGTTCGACAGGATCCCGTATGGCGAGGCCATCGAGAGACTCCAGGCGAAGGGCCTCGACGTCAGCTGGGGCTCAGACTTCGGGGCGGTCGAGGAGCGCGAGCTCACCAAGGACAGCGGCTTGCCCATGTTCATCATGAACTATCCGAAGGAGCTGAAGCCGTTCTACATGAAGGAGAACTCGGACGACCCGAGGACATACAAGAACACCGACCTCCTGGCGCCCGAAGGCTTCGGCGAGATCATAGGGGGCAGCGAGAGGGAGACGGACAACGCCCTCTTGATCGAGCGGCTAAAGGACAAGGGCGAGAGCCTGGACAAGTACTCGTGGTACCTCGACCTGAGGAGGTACGGTTCGGTCCCGCACTCAGGCTTCGGCCTGGGCGTCGAGAGGTTCTTGACCTGGGTCTGCAGGATGGACCACATACGGGACGCGATACCGTACCCGAGGACCGTGTCCAGGGTGTTCCCCTAGCCCTTCGCCATGCGGGAGCAGTATTCGGCGTATATGTCCGCCGCCTTCGCGACGTCCGCTACGCGTATCTTCTCATCCGGTATGTGGCATCCGGCGGATTCGCCGGGGCCGCACACCATCAGCTTCTTGTTGACCCCCTTGAACATGACCATCTCAGTGGCGTAGGGTACCGATAGCACCTTGGCCTTCGGCCCGACGACATCCTTCATGACCTTGACCGCTTCTATGTCCTGATCAGTCCCGACCGGGTCCAGCTCGTGGAGTATCTTGACCTCGTACCCCTTGTCCCCGATCTTGCGTCTGACCAGCTCGAGGACCGCCTGCGTGCTCATGTGCGGCGGGTATCTCACATCCACCTCGGCGACGCACTCGTCCGGGATGACGTTCATCGCGGTACCGCCCCTGATTGTGTCGACGCAGAGGGTCATCTGCTCCAGTGGGTCCTTGGGCGGCCTGTAGACATCCTCGAGCTTCGACAGCACCGAGACCATCTTAGCGATGGCGTTCTCGCCCAGGTGGGGCATGCTCGCGTGCGCGGGCTTCCCCTTGGTCGTGATGGAGAACTGCACCAGTCCCTTCTCCCTGACAACGATGTCGAACTCGGTCGCCTCCGTGACGACCACCGCTGGCGCCTTCAGGAACGCGGGATCCTTGGACGCCGCGCCCGCGCCGTCCATCGATGTCTCCTCGTCGGTCGTGAAGCACAGGGCGAAGGGCACGCCTGCGGCGACCAGCTTCTCCGCCGCGAGCAGCATGGCCGCGCATCCGCCCTTCATGTCGTTCGTCCCCCTGCCGTACATGACGCCGTCGACCATCTCCCCCTGCTCCTTGGTCCAGCCGGTGCCTATAGGCACCGTGTCCAGGTGCCCGGACAGGATGACCCCGCCCTTGCCGTGCTCGCCCACGAACGAGGGCTTGTCGTCCTTGCCGTACCTGCGAACATCCATTCCGAGCCTCTTCATGTGCTTCGAGACATAGTCCGCGACCGGCCCCATGGGGTCCGTGTCCTGGGATCTCATGAGCACCAGCTCGGTCAGCACCTTCTCCGCCTTGGATTCCATGGTCATCGCACCTTTGTGTCCTTCGCGAGCCTCTCGGAGATCAGGACGACGAGCTTCGTGAGGGTATCGAGGTCCTTCATGCTCGCGCACTCCGTCGGTGAGTGCGTGTACCTCATCGGTATTCCCAACGGCATCATCAGCGACCCGAAGTCCTGCATGGCGGCCCCGTCCGTCGAGCCGCCCCCGGTGCCGTACTGGAGCGGGAGCTTCCCCGCCTTCGCGACATCCTCGATGAGCTTCCTCAGCTTCGGCGAGGCGACCGCCGCATGGTCGAACATGCGCAGGGCCGGCCCTGAGCCAAGCAGTATCTTCTCGTATGTCTCGCCCTGGGCTGGCCCGTCCGTGGTCGTCATGGTGTCGATCGCGAACACGTAGTCCGGCGTCATCCTGAAGCCGACGACCTTCGCCCCCTTCAGCCCAGTCTCCTCCTGGACGCTCCACACGAACACGAGCCTGAGCGGGAGCTTCTTCTTCCGCAGCCGCTCGAGCGCGTCCAACAGGACCGCGCATCCGGCCCGGTTGTCCACGCCCCTGGCGCAGATCATGTCCCCTATGAATGTCACATCCTTCTTGAAGACCATCGGGTCGAGCACGCGCACGCCCAGCTTCTCGGTCTGCGCCCTGGTCCTCGTGCCGACATCGACCCTGACCTCCTCCCAGCTCACGACCTTCTTCCTGTCGTCGCTCTCGGTCATGAGATGCGGGGGCTTCAGGCCGATCACGCCGGTGACGGTCCCCTTCTGGGTCTTGATCTCGACGACCCTCCCTACGAGCGTGCGGTCGTCTATGCCTCCGACCTTGCGTATCCTGAGCGAGCCGTCGGCCTCCATCTTGCTCACTATCAGGCCAAGCTCGTCCATGTGCGCTATGAACACGACCTTGGGACCCTTGTCGCCCAGCGTCACTATCAGGTTCCCGATGTTGTCCTCCTCGGGTTCGAGGCCCATGGCCTCGACCTTCGCCCTGATGTGTTCCCTGATGTCCTCCTCGAACCCGGACACGCCCGGTACCCGGATCAGCTCCTCAAGCATCTGTTTCATGTCATCCCCTCTTGACGAAAGGTGGTTTCACTATCTCGGCAGCGACCAGCGTGTCCCTGACCTTGATATGCAATCCCGTGCCAACGGCGGACATGTCCAGTGGGACATACCCCATGGCTATCCCCTTCTTGAGCACCGGCGAGAGCGTGCCGCTCGTGACCGCGCCCACCTTCTGCCCGTCCTTGACGATGTCGTACCCGTGCCTGGGTATCCCCTTGTCCTTCGCGGCGATGCACACGAGCTTGTCGTAAGTCTTGGACGCGCGCTGCTCCTCGAGCGCCTTCCTGCCCATGAATGCGTGCTCCCAGCCGACGACCCACGACGGGCCGGTCTGGATGCTGGTCTGGGAACCGTCAAAGTCGGTCCCTGACAGCAGGAGCGTCTTCTCGAGCCTCAGGGTGTCTCTCGCGCCAAGGCCTATGGGCCTCAGGCCGAGATCCTTCCCCTTCTCGAGCACGGCCCTCCACACATCGGGCGCGTCGGCATTCTCGCACACGATCTCGAACCCGTCCTCGCCGGTGTATCCCGTGCGGGAAAGATACGCCACGATGCCATCGCCGGAGCCGTTCGCGAGCCTCCTGCCCCTGAGGAGGTCCGTCTTCGGGGCCGATCCCTTCGCCTTGATGCCGTCCAGCCTCGCGAAGGTCGCCCAGAACGATTTGATGGGGCTCAGGTCGGCCGATGTGAGCCTCCCGACGACATCCTTGGCCTTGGGACCCTGCACGGCGATGGCTGCAAGGTCCAGGGACATGTCCACGAGTTCGGGCCCGTCGAGGTGGCTCTCGACCCACTTCCTCATCTTCGAGGTCGTGGCTGCGTTGGGCACCATGAAATACTCGTCCTTGCCCAGAGGCGATGCGATCGTGTCGTCGAGGATCATGCCGCGCTCGTCCAGCAGATGCGAGTAGACGCACCTGCCGATGGGGGCGTCGCGCACGTCGTTGGTCATGAGCAGGTCCATCATCTCGCCGGCTCCAGGCCCTCGTATGATGAAGTCGCCCATGTGCGACACGTCGAACGCCCCGCAGGAGTTCCTGACCGTCATGTGTTCGTCGATGATAGAAGTGTACTGGATGGGCATCTCCCACCCGGCGAACCAGACCATCTTGGCACTGAGCTTCTTGTGCTCGTCGTTGAGAGGGGTCGTGTTCATGCAGGGCTAATCAGTCAAGTTGCCCAAAAGCCTTGGGGACATAATCGGTACTATGGTGGCTCATCTGTACTGGTCGATGAGCTTCATCATGTCCTTCTCGAGGCCGACGCTGACTGCCGGGGCCTCGATGACCTCGACATTCCTCTCCAACAGCGCCAGCTCCTTCTCGCTGAAGGCGTTGGGGCTGATGGGCACGAGGACCGTGGACTTGCTCTGCATGACCTGCTCGTTGATGTGCTCCACGAACCTCAGGACCTGCTGGAAACCGTTGTTGATGACGAGGTACTCCAGCCCGTCTATGATGACGACGCACTTCTCGTAGCGCTCGATGAAAGAGGATATGACCGTCGCGAGGGTCCCGATGCTCGTCGGGTTGTGGTGGTCCTTGCCCGGCGTGTGGCTGAGCCACATGATCCGGGTCTCCCCCAACTCGAAGGCTTCGCGTATCCTATTGGGGTACTGCCTCGTGACGCAGAGCGCGGGGGCCCCGTCGTTTATCGCGTTCTCGAAAAGCTTGTACGAGAGGAAGGGCTTCCGCTCCCTGACCACATAGCACATCCCTTCCTCGGGACGGATCAGTTCAACGGCGCTCTTATCATCGGAGCCGATGTCCTTCTCCTCCACAATCACTTGGACTGGTCCCGTGATATAAATACGTTGTTCCTGCGTGCAGTCTGCTGGCGGTTCGATGTTCAATTACGTTCATGTAGCAGTTGGAGGACCTTCTGCTCCAGCACTTTCGCCGGGATGTCCAGGAGCGTTATCACCGTGGTCTTGCCGGATATCCCCGGGCCGCTCTTCTTCGCGCTGACCACCCCGAGCGTGTCGAGGTCCTTCATGAGCCCCCAGAATGCCGTGTGCGCCCTCGGCTTCTCGTCGTGCTCCTCGCATGCGACCGCATACGCCGACTCGGCGTCCTTCGTGGTGATGTAGGCCTTCCCCTTGGACGCCCTCGCGATCCCTAGGAGTGCGAGCCTCTGATGCATGTCGAGGCCCGACAGCTTCGACTCCGTCACGGAGCTGTACGCCTCCGCCTTCGCCCCCCGCACGTGCTCGACCCCGACCCTACCGGCACCTTCCTCGTCCGCGAGCATGCCTGATTTCTCGAGTATCTCTATCGCGAACCGCGCGTCACCCCATTCCGAGGAGACCTCGGCTATGATGTCGAGCGCACCGTCCTCGATCCCGCCTTCGTGGAGGGCCAGCTCTGCCCTCTGGGCCACGATGTCCCTGAGCTCCTCGGTCGTGTACTTGCCGAACTCTATCAGGTTCGTCCGTTTGAAGGTGCTCGTGGACGCCGCGTCCAGCATGTCGAAGATGTTCTTCTGCGAGACCAGTATGAGGGACACGAGCGGCTTCGCCTCAAGTTTCTCCTCGCCGAACCTCGTGAGCTTGTATATGATGTCGGGGCCGGCCTTCTTGAGCAGCACGTCCGCCTCGTCCAGGACGACCACCATGTGGAGCTTGCGTTTCTCCAGGTCCTTCCTGAGTATCCTGAGCATCTCGGTGATGGAGAATCCCCTGTCGGGGAAGTTGGGCTGGAAGTGGTTCACGATCTGCAGCACGACCGCCGACTCGCTGTTCCTCTGCCTGCAGTTGACGATGGTCCAGTCGATCGCCTTCTGCTTCTTCTCGGCATGGTCCTTGAGGTCTGTGCAGAACCGCTTGGCCGTGGCGGTCTTGCCCGTGCCCACGCTACCCGCAAGGACCGCGTTCTGTGCGCCGTCCTCCTCAACCACCGGCCTGAAGAGCATGATCAGGCGCTTCATCTGGTTCTCTCTGTGTACCAGCTTGGGAGGCACGTAGTCGAACGACAGTGTGCGCTGATCCTTGAAGACGCTCTTTCCGATGGTGTCCCACATCTCGCTCATCCTGAGAAGTCGGCTCGCAATCAACTTCGGCCTATTTTAAAGAAAGGGGGGCACGGGCCGCCGTCAGGGCAAACGATTTTATGGGGACAACCCCGTCGAAGGTCGGGTGAGAACACGGCTTCAGAGGAGGATATTGTCAGCGCGGTCCTCAAGAGCACCAAGTCCATGCTCCAGTCCGAGACTCTCATAGTCGAGGCGGTCCAGGACCTCGTCAGAGACGAGGTCAAGAAGCACATACGCCAGAAGCTGGAGTCGGACCCGGAGCTGCGGGAGGAGCTCAAGCGCGCGGTCGAATCGCTGATAGATGCCAAGGCCAGGGAGGCCTACGCCCTGCTCAAGATCGGCAAGTGCGGCGCGAAACTCGGCATCGCCCTCGTCCCGGAGAACATGCGGAAGGAGATAGGGCACGAGCTGGCGAGCATATTCGAGAAAGAAGTGAGCAAGATGCTCGAACAGAGCTGATGCTCAAAGTGCGCTCCCGGCTGGGCGGGACCTCGAGGTCCCGGCGTCCGAGGACGGGTTTCTGAAGAAGAGGTTTGAGCCGAAGGGGCGAAGAATCTCAGCCGAAGAGCGCACTGAGACCGGCCGCAGCCTCTGCCTCGGAGACGCCCTTCTCCTCTTTCTTCTCTTCCTTCTTCTCATCCTTCTTATCAGCGGGTCCGGCTGCTGCAGGTGCCGCCGCGACAGGCGCTGCGATCGCAGTCGCGATCGCCTCGTCTATGTTGACGCCATCCAGGGCTGCCGTGAGGGCCTTGACCCTGGCCGCGTCCGCCTCGACTCCGGCGGCCTTCAGTACCTTCGTAATGCCCTCTTCCGTCACCGGCTTCTTCGCCGCGTGCAGGACCATCGCGCTGTATACATACTCCATTTTTCTGCCTCCTCACAATCGATTATCCGAACAGTGCTCCGAGGCCGGCCGCAGCCTCATCCTCGGAGACCTTCTCTTCCTTCTTCTCCTCTTTCTTGTCTTCCTTCTTGCCCTCGCCGCCCTTCTTCTGCTCCGGGGCCTTCGGGGCCGCGCTCAATGCGCCCTTGAGCTCATCGTCCAGCCCTTCGGCGGGCATCTGGGACGCGAGCGAGAGCATCTGCGCGTTCGCCTTCGCGAGCATGATCTTGATAGTCTCCTCGTTCGCCACCTTCGCGTTCACCGCGAGGTTGAGCGCCTTCATGTGGGCGTTGGCGAGCATCGGCCTGATCGACACCGAGGTCGGGAACGACACGAACACTGCCAGGTTCAGGGCGCCGGACGCGGCGCTCATAATCCTGTCCATGTACTCCTTGTCATCGACCGCCAGGACGTCCTTCTTGAACACCATGCCGTCGTCGAAGGCGGCGTGGAGGTCTAGGCCGACCGTCATGGGGAACACTTCCAGCTTCGAGAGCACGAGCGCGATGTCGCGCGTGATCTTGTCGCCCTTCTTGACAAGGACCTTGTCCTTCTTGATGACGACCTTGCCCTGCTCTATGGCCGCGGGCACGCCGGCCTTCTGCAGCTCTCCCACGATCGGACCGGGCTTGAACGCCGTCTCGCCAGCCTTGACCTCGATGTCCTCAGGGCTGATCTCGCCCCCCTTCGCTGCCATCTTGGTCTTGGTCGCGTCGAGCTGCTTGTACAGTCTGAACGGGTTCAGGGATGTGGTCACGATTGCGCACTGGCCATCGACCGCGTCGATGAGCTGCTCGAGGCCCTTCCTATCCTTGGCGGCCTCCTGGAGCGCGATCTTGATGAGCGAGTTCTTGAGCATGGTGATCTCGGCCTTGTCCCTCAGGTTCGCCCTGATGGTCTGGAACGCCTGGGCGGGGACGCCTCTGACATCGACTATGCCGATGATATCGCCCTTGTTTATCCGGGTCACGAGGCCGGCTACCGCGTCCTTCTTCCAGGATGCGACGTGCGCCGTCATCTCAGATCACCTTGAACGAAGGGCCCATGGTCGTTTTGACATAGGCCGAGCGGATGTTCATCTTGCCCCTCTCGAGCCTGGTGGTGAGCCTCTTGATCACTGCGTCGAGGTTCTCCGCGAGGTCCTCAGGGGACATGCTGTTCGTGCCTATCGCGAGGTGGAAGGTCTTCTTGTCCCTCGTCCTCACGGACACGCTGACCTTGAGCTTGTCGATGGCGGCCTTCGGGTCCGAGCCCGGCGGTATCGGCTTGGGCATCTTGCCCCTCGGTGCCAGGATGATACCCAGTCTCTTACCGATCGTGGGCATCAGGGGTGCCTCGGCGACGAAGAAGTCGTTCGCCCTCGCGAACTTCTTTGCCTTCGCCTTGTCCTTGGCGATCTCCTCGATCTCCTCGGGCTGGATGACGACATCGGCCACTCCCTTGGCCTT
>DUKU01000037.1:4498-4710 GCA_013329135.1 Thermoplasmata archaeon | reverse complement strand
ACGCAGATGATCTGCCGCAGCGCCTCGTCAATGCAGGAGGCAGCCATCCAGTAAGGGTCGATCAGGCCGTAGCGGAAATTGATGCCATTGGAAACAATAATCCCCTTACGGGAATTTAAGACTGGCTTGACTACTGCCGCATCCGACGGTCCGTCATTGGCAATTCCCGCTAAGGGCTTAAGCGCCGAGCCGCCCTGCACCTCATGGTCATA
>DUKU01000037.1:0-4369 GCA_013329135.1 Thermoplasmata archaeon | reverse complement strand
CTGCACCTCATGGTCATACTGCCGGATCACCCATTCCTTGGAGGCGATATCGTAATGAGAGAGCAGCCGGTATAAATATTTAGTCAGCTCGGGAGGGCAGTTTAGTTTGGGCTCCTTGTATTCGGGCTGGGCATATTCCGCTTTTTTCGTCGGCAGCGGCAGGCCCTGATGCAAAAACCGCATCCCTAAATCACAGACTAAATTATCCTGATAATAAAGCTTTAGCCTTCCGCTATCGGTGAATTCGCCGATCACCGCTGCATCCACATTCTCCGCGCCGAATACTTCCTTCAAGGCACCTATCTTTTCTTTTGGCACGGATAAAACCATCCGCTCCTGAGATTCGGAAACCCAGATTTCCATATAGGACAGCCCGCTGTATTTTAAGGGGACTTTATCCAGATAAACCTTAGCCCCTAAGTCAACGCCCATCTCTCCGACAGCGCTCGACAATCCTCCGGCGCCGCAGTCGGTAATCGCGCTGTATAAATTTTTGTCCCGCGCCTGCAGGATGGTATCAAGCATTTTCTTTTCCTGGATGGGATTGCCTATCTGCACCGCTGCGCTGGAGATCGTTTGTGATTGATGGGTCAATTCCCCGGAAGAGAACGTCGCCCCGTGGATGCCGTCCCTGCCGGTCCTGCCGCCTACCAGCACGAGCACATCCCCAGGCCCCTTGACCGCGTTGCGCCTGATGTCCTTCTTGTCCGCGATGCCGATGCATCCGACGTTCACGAGGCAGTTGCCGATGTAGCTCTCATCGAACCAGACTCCGCCGGACACGGTCGGCAACCCGACCCTGTTCCCGTAGTCCCTGATGCCAGCGACGACGCCTCCGAAGAGATACTTCGGGTGCTTGATGCCCTCTGGCAGTTTCCTGAACGGAAGGTCGAGTGGGCCGAAGTAGAGCGGGTCGACCAGAGCAATCGGCTGAGCGCCCATACAGAGCACGTCCCTGATGATGCCTCCGATGCCGGTCGCGGCGCCGCCATAGGGTTCCACCGCGCTCGGGTGGTTGTGACTCTCGATCCTGAGGGCGTAGGCGTGGTCCCGATCGAACTCCATGACCCCTGCGTCGCCCCTGTCGATGACATGGCGGGTGTTGATGCCGAAGACATACTCCTTCAAGAACACCCTGGAGCTCTTGTAGCAGCAATGCTCGCTCCAGGCCTGCCCTATGGACTGGAGCTCGACATCGGTAGGGCTCCTGCCTTTCGTAGAGAAATGCTCTCTGACCCTGTGCATCTCCTCGAGTGATAGGCCAGTTCCGCTCTCGCGGCTGATCATCATGATCTCGTCGTCGGTCGCGGACGCTAGGTCTATGTCCATCAATTCGAACGGGGTCGTCCGTCTTGAATATAGTTTGTCGGCGGACATACTGTCCCTCACTTCAGCTTGATGGAATAGTTGTGTATGACGGGATTGGCGAGCAGTTTCTCGCACATCTCCTGGACCTTCTTCTCGGCCTCTCCCGCGCTACCAACCATCTCAATCTCGAACATCTTGACGGTCTTGACGTCCACGATCCCTTCAAAGCCCAGCAGCTCGAGCGCCTTGAGAGTGTTCTTACCCTCAGGGTCAGCCACGCCTTTCTTGAGCTCTACCCTGACTTCAGCAACAACCAACTCTAGCTCACCGTCACGGCATTACTCAAGCGTGTACTTAGACTTAAGGGAGGCCACCGCGCACGCGCGCGGGGGCATCGAGCGCATGTCGGATAGTGTGTCGTCCGGCCCGCCTACATCTTCCTCGCGAACGCCAGATAACCCGTGTGACCAAGCGTCTCGAAACTGGGTCTCACACCACCCTGGTGAACGACCATCTCCCTCTGGATGGTCTCGAACGAATATACTTCAGCGAGTCCGGAACCTCTCATCGCATTCACGAGTTGCTCCAGCTGGTTCGCGTTCGGCAGGTAGCAGCAAATGTGGCCACCGACCCTGAGCGACTTCAACGCGTTGGGGAGCGCGTCCCACGGATTGGGCATGTCGAGCACAACTGCGTCCAAGCCATTCGGTAGCGCCTCCGCGCACACATCGCCGACCTTGAGCTCCCATGACCCTTGCAGTCCGGACATCTCGACGTTCCGCCGGGCGACATCTGCGTGGTCCGCCCTGAGCTCGTACGAGAAGACCTTTCCTTGGGGTGCGACGGTCTTGAGGAGGACCAGGGTGAGGGCTCCGGACCCCACGCCTGCCTCGGCAACCCTGCTGCCGCAGGCTATGTCCAGGTGCAGAGGTATCAAGAAACTATCCTTCGGGATGATGATCTGGGCCTTCCTCTCAATCATCGATAGCAGATCCCTGAGGCTCGGCTGCAGGATGACGAACCTGCGTCCGCCTACATCGAGCCTGTCCCCGAACGAGGAGTCACACAGCTTGTCGCCGTCCAGGACGCCCAGCTTCCTCACCTCGACCATCCCTTTCCTGGCGACTGCGAGGTACTTGCGTCCTTCCTCGTCGATCAGCATCAGCTTAGTTCCTTCGGGGATCATGCAGTCCGTGTTACGACCGTTGATTGTATAACTATCTTTTGAGGGATGCGGTTCAGTCCATGAGTCTGCGATTGTATTAAATGTGACAGAATATATATAATGTGGATTTTATTCTACCCAGCAGGACGAAATGTCCTTCCGAGCATATCGACGGAAGAGCCTGGCTCGCCCCCGCTCACTGAATAATCTGCAATCTGGCTCGGTTCAAAAACCGGCAACTACTAAATACGGCACTCACATTCGCATCTCGAGTCTCTTCGAGGGTATATGACGCATGGAGGGACGTCCGTTGATGACATAGTGCAGAGACGGACTCCTGTGTCGCCGACCTTCGTCGAGTGCGCTCAGTCTTAGGAGGAATGAACCGATGAACAAAGGCCTGAAGGCAGACCTTGAGAAGTGCACTGGCTGTCAGATGTGTATGCTGGTGTGTTCGGCATCTCACGTGGGCAAGTTCAATCCGAGCGAGTCTCGGATTAACGTGGAGGACATCTTCCCCGAGCCGGGCGAGTTCAAGTTCAACTACTGCATCCACTGCGAAGAGCACCCCTGCGTCGAGGCGTGCCCCGTGGAAGCCATCAAGCTGAACGAGAAGCTCGGGACATACTACGTCGACAAGGAGTTGTGCACGGCCTGCGGCGCGTGCGTGGATGTTTGCCCATACAACGGCTGCTGGATTGACCCGACCGGGTCCTACTCCATTAAGTGCGACCTGTGCGGCGGAGACCCGCAGTGCGTCGATGTCTGCCCGAAGGGTGTTCTGAAGAGGGGTGACTGAGATGGCCGCGGACGGATACATGGGCAAGGTCCTGAGGGTCGACCTCAGCACGGAGAAGATCTCCACGGATGCCCTCAACAAGGAGTGGGCGAAGCAGTTCGTCGGCGGGAAGGGCCTCGGGGCCAGATACCTGTTCGAGGAGTTGAAGCCCGGCACGGACCCGATGTCCCCTGACAACATACTATCCATATGGACAGGGCCTCTGGTCGGCACCCTGGTCCCGCTCACAAGCCGATATGTTATCGTCACGAAGTCACCGCTTACGGGGACTTTCCTGGACAGCTATGCGGGAGGGTTCTTCGGCCCCGAGATGAAGTATGCAGGGTACGACGGCGTCATCATCAAGGGCAAGGCGAAGAAACCGGTGTATCTATGGCTCAACGATGGCAAGGTCGAGATCAGAGACGCGAAGAACATCTGGGGCAAGGACACCTACAAGACCGAGGAGATCGTCCGCAAGGAGACGGGCGAGAAGATGGCCAGGGTCGCGTCCATCGGCCAGGCGGGAGAGAACCTCAGTCTTATATCGAGCGTCACGAACGACCTGACGAGGAATGCTGGCAGGGGAGGGACCGGTGCCGCCTTCGGAGCCAAGAACCTCAAGGCAGTGGCCGCCAGGGGCACGCTCGGCGTGGAGGTGCCGGACATGGCCTCCCTGCTGAAGATGACCAAGGAGATGATCAAGACCGATGTCGTGGGGAACCCGGACCACGCGGGGATGGTCACTGACGGCACCCCGATCCTGGTCGACATGAGCAACGACGCTGGTATCCTGCCCACGAGGAACTGGCACGACGGCACGTTCGAAGGCCACGGCGGCATCAACTCGGAATCCATCAAGACAAGGGTGCTCGTGCGCAAGAAGGCGTGTTTCGACTGCGCCATCGCGTGTGGCAGCTGGTCCAAGGTCAAGGCCGGCGCGTTCAGCGGGGCGGCCACCGAGGGGCCAGAGTACGAGACGCTGGGCCTGTGCGGTTCCAACTGCGGCATCAGCAACGTCGAAGCGGTGATCAAGTTCGTCGAGGACTGCGACAGGGTCGGCCTGGACTCCATCTCCGCCGGCAACGCCGTCGCACTCGCGATGGACCTGTACGAGA
>DUKU01000191.1:2335-5640 GCA_013329135.1 Thermoplasmata archaeon | reverse complement strand
GATCAGCGTCTACGCCGAGGGCGGCGCAACTCACATCAGCACGATGCTGCCCACGACTATCAGCGAGTTCTTCCCCGCGGCGGGGATCGAGGACGTGGCCGCACAAGTCGAGAAGACGGTCCTGGAGATCATCGAGGCGGCGCGATAGGTGCTTCGTCCAGTGTCACTACTGGGTCTTCTGCCGGCGGCGGAACCTGTTGGCGGCCTGGTGGCCGCGGAGCGCCGCGGGGCGATCGATAGGACTTTGGGACGGCGGCCGGCGAGAGCACGGCACGGCGTCTGGAGGGCGCATCCGTGAGGCAACGCAGTCTTTTCGCGATCATTCTCGTCGCCGCGGCGGCGGCAATCGGAATCGTGCTGTTCCACGAGAAGAGGCGCCGCTCCGACGGAACGAAGAAGTGACTAGACGACTCACTTCCGCCTGTTATCTATCTTCTTCTCGCCGCTCAGGAACTCCCAGTCGAATATGGCGTCGACCTGCTCCTTCGTCATGATGCCCTTCTCGAGGACGAGGTCCCTGATGGACATGTTCCTCTTGATGGCCTCCTTGGCGATCTCGGCCGCCCTCTCGTAGCCTATGTGCGGCTGGAGGAAGGTCGCGAGGGACGGGTTCTTCTCGAGGTAGGACCTGCACTTCGCCTCGTTCACCTCTATGCCCGATATGCACTTCCCCACGAACACTGGGAGGTAGTTGTTCAGGAGCACCATGGACTCGAGCAGGTTGTGGACCATGACCGGGTTCATGACGTTGAGCTCGAACTGGCCCGCCTGAACGGCCATCGCGACCGCGAGGTCGTTGCCGACGATCTGGAACGATATCATGTTCATGCACTCGACCATGACAGGGTTCACCTTGCCCGGCATGATGCTCGAGCCTGGCTGAGTCTCCGGGAGCTTGATCTCCGCGAGGCCCGTTGTCGGGCCCGAGTTCATGAGCCTCAGATCGTTCGAGATCCTGATGAGCTCGAGGGCGAGGTCCCTCATGCAGCCGGAGACGCTCGCGACGCCGAGCCTGCTCTGGAGCGCCTCCCTGGGGTCCTCGGACTCGATCAGGTTCAGGCTCGTGATGACACTGAGGTGCTTGACGACCATCCTGTGGTAGTCTGGGTGCGTGTTCGCGCCCGTGCCCACGGCGGTCGCGCCCAGGGGCACCTCCTCGAGCATCTTGAGCGTGCTCTTGAGCTGGTCCCTGGCCTTCTTTATCGCGGTGGCGTAGGCCATGAACTCCTGGCCGAGCGTGACGGGCAGCGCGTCCATGAGATGGGTCCTGCCGGACTTCAGCACCGTCTGGAACTCCATGCCCTTCCTCACGAAGGCCCTCCGGAGCAGTTCCAGGTTGTCCAGCAGGTCCTGGGCGATGATGAGGACGCAGAGCCTCATCGCGGTGGGATAGGTGTCGTTGGTGGACTGGGACATGTTCACGTGGTCGTTGGGGTGTATGACGGAGTAGTCGCCCTTGCGCCTGCCGACGAGCTCGAGCGCGCGGTTGGCCACGACCTCGTTGATGTTCATGTTGAGCGATGTGCCGGCGCCGGCCTGGAAGTCGTCCACGACGAACTGGTCGTGCAGCTTGCCCGCGAGTATCTCGTCGCACGCTGCGACGATGGCCTCCGCGACATACGGCTCGAGCCATCCGATCTCCATGTTCGCAAGGGCGGCCGCCTTCTTGACCATGGCGTACGCGTTGATGAACTCCGGCCTGGCCATGATGCCGCTGACTGGGAAGTTCTCGACGGCCCTCAGGGTCTGGATGCCGTAGTAGGCGTCCTCTGGCACCTCTCTCTCGCCGAGGGAGTCGTGCTCCCTCCTCGTGTTCGTACCGGTCAAATCCTCAGGCCTCGCGACAGGTGGACAGCGAGCATCAGGTTCGGGTGTATTTCTATGTTGGCCAGCGAATTCGGCCGTTGTTGGACGGGATGAGAAAGGGACGGCGAAAAGACTTAGACAGGCCAGGCGATTCGGGCGAGAGGAGCCACGAATGAACGAGAAGATCCACGCCCACATCAGACGCAAGGGAGGCTACAGGTTCGAGATATCCTTCGACGAGTGGGACATGGGGACCGTGAGCATGGACGAGCCCGTGCCGTTGGGCGAGGGGTCGGCTCCGAACGCGAGCATGATGCTGTCGTCGGCCGTGGGGCACTGCCTGAGCGCGAGCCTGCTCTTCTGCCTGTCCAAGTCCAGGGTCGAGGCCGAGGACATCGAAGCGGACGTGGAGACATCCCTCACGAGGAACGACAGGGGCAGATGGCGTATTGACGGGATAAAGGTCATAATGAAGCCAACTGTGAAGGAATCTGACCGCGAAAAGCTCAGACGATGCCTCACGATGTTCGAGGACTTCTGCATAGTGACGGCCTCAGTCCGAGAGGGCATAAAAGTCGATGTTGAGATAAGGGAGCAGAGCGAATAGAGGTGTGGTCTAAATGCCGCTGATCAAGGATAAGGAGAAGGAGTCCCTGAGGAAGGAGTTCTCCCAGAAGCTCGTGGACGACGTCAGAATCATGGTCTTCACGCAGGACGTGCCATGCGTGTTCTGCAACGAGACGGTCCAAGTGGCGACGGAGCTGGGGGATGTATCCCCGAAGCTGAAGGTCGAGATCTACGATTTCGTCAAGGACCAGATGAAGGCCACGGAGCTCAGGATCGACAAGATACCGGCCATAGCCGTCGTCGGCAGGAAGGATTACGGCATCAGGTTCTACGGCATACCCTCGGGGTATGAGTTCAACTCGCTCGTGGGCGCCATCATGGATGTGTCCAGAGGCCAGAGCGGCCTGTCGCAGAAGACCAAGGACGCGATGAGGATGCTCGACCAGCCGGTCCACTTGCAGGTGTTCGTCACGCCCACCTGCCCGTACTGCCCATCCGTCGTGAGGCTCGCCCATAAGATGGCCATAGAGTCGGACATGGTCTGGGCCGACATGGTGGAGGCGAACGAGTTCGTCCCCCTCGCCCAGAAGTATCATGTGACGGGCGTGCCGAAGACGATCATCAACGACGACTTCGAGGTCGCGGGCGCGGTGCCCGAGGACCTGCTCGTGGCGCACGTGCTGCACGCGGTGCACCACATAGGCCCCGTACAGCCCAGGTGAGCCGGGGGAGCTGTGGCCATGGCCGAGACGGACGACGTGCTGTCGGTGTTGCGCGCCCTCAAGGGCGTCCGAAAGGCGTTCTATCTGAACGACGCGATGCGCTCGAGGGTCAGGGAGATCGAATCGGAGATACACCCGTTCGGGCCTCTCGTGGTCAGGAACGAGGGGGTACTCGAGTGCCTCGGCAGGAAGCACGTCGCATGCATCGTC
>DUKU01000191.1:0-2249 GCA_013329135.1 Thermoplasmata archaeon | reverse complement strand
CCTCGAGTGCCTCAGGAGGGCACATGTCGCATGCATCGTCAAGGGCACATCCTTCAGGCCGCCACCCCACGCGACGGTCATGCTCATAGACGAGGACGGGACCGTCATAGGCAGGGAGCTCCTCCCCGGGGACAAGGTGGAGGAGGAGCCAGGCAGGAAGACGCTCTACCTCGGCAAGGACTTCGTCATGTTCTATGATGGCAGGTCCGGCAGGAACGCCAGGTTCGTGCTGCCTCCAGTGCCCTTCGCTGAGGTCGAGGCGCTCCCGTTCGCAGCCAGGGTGGTGTCGTCGAGCCCTTCGACCATGGGAGACCTGCACATCCGGCGCTGCGCGGGCCTCGACGACGACCCTAAGCTCGCGACGGTCCTGATTGGCTTCGACATTGGCCGCTGACCGGACCTCGCGCGTGCTCGAATATCGGAGGTGTGTGTCGAGCCGGACATGCCTCTGAGGTGTTTTTCGAAAGACCCCCCTCAAACTCATACACTCTATCCGAACGTGATGGCGTTTTTCTGAAGGAAACGGGCACGGAAAGCGCCGAAAGTAGCAACCTGTCCGGAGGGCATCGGGAGTATATGGGATACATTTAAATCGGTTCTGACCATGCGCGTCTAATGCTCAGGCCGCCAACAGCCTTCGAGAGCGGCTAGAGAGGCCAATGGTGTTATAATGGCAGGCAAGGCAAATCCGTTTGAAGAAATGAAGAAGATGGTCGACAAGGCCGGCAAGACCCTCGGGCTCGAGCAGGGCTTGATCGAGGTCCTGAAGTCCCCGAAGAGGGAACTGACCGTGAACTTCCCAGTCAAGATGGACGACGGGAAGATCAAGGTGTTCACCGGATACAGGGTCCAGCACAACGAGGCCCGCGGCCCCTACAAGGGCGGCATAAGGTATCACCAGCAGGTGGACATCGATGAGGTCAGGGCTCTGTCCTCGTGGATGACCTGGAAGACCGCGACCGTCGACATCCCGTACGGAGGCGCGAAGGGTGGCATCATCGCCAACCCGAAGACCATGTCCGTGGGCGAGATCGAGAGGATGACGAGGAGGTACGCCTCTGAGATATCCATCATCATCGGCCCGGAGAAGGACATACCAGCGCCCGATGTGAACACTGGCGGGCGCGAGATGGCCTGGATCATGGACACATACAGCATGATGAAGGGCTATGCAGTCCCGGGCGTCATCACGGGCAAGCCGAGGGAGATCGGCGGCTCGCTGGGAAGGCCCGAGGCGACATCCAGGGGTCTCGTGTTCTGCGTCCGTGAGGCGGCCAAGAAGATCGGCATGAACCTGAAGGGCGCGACAGTGGCCATCCAGGGATACGGCAACGTCGGTGCGTTCGCCCACATGTTGATCGAGCGCGATTTCGGCGCGAAGGTCATCGCGGTGAGCGACTCCCAGGGCGGCATCATCAACGAGAAGGGGCTCAAGTACGCGGAGGTCAAGGCCCACAAGGAGAAGACGGGCAGCGTCAAGGGATTCCCTGGCTCGAAGCCGGTCTCGAACGAGGCCATACTCGAGCTCAAGGTCGATGTGCTCCTGCCCTGTGCTCTCGAGAACGTGATCACGAAGGACAACGCTGGCAAGATCGTCGCCAAGATATCCGGTGAGGGCGCGAACGGCCCGACCACCTTCGAGGCGGACGCGATCCTGTACAAGAACGGCGTGCTCGTGCTCCCCGACATCCTCGCCAACGCTGGCGGTGTCACGGTGAGCTACTTCGAGTGGGTCCAGAACAACTACAACTACTACTGGACCGAGGAAGAGGTCAACGAGCGCCTCGACAAGAAGATCACGAAGGCGTTCCACGAAGTGTGGGACATGAAGGAGAAGCACAAGTGCAACATGAGGGACGCAGCGTACCTTTGCGCAGTCAAGAGGGTCGCTGACGCCACAAAGCTCAGGGGCTTCTACCCGTAACCGGCCAAACCAGAATCAAACTCGAACCATCCGGGAATCGCCCCGGATGGCCAACCCGTTTTTCTATCTCAGCTTTCTGACCTTCCGCCCGATCAGTCCCTTTATCTTGTCGAAGGACGGCGGCGGGCCAGTCCGCACCTGTTTCCCGTCGATGAACAGCGCGTCGCTTATCCCCCACTCGAGGAGTCTCTCCCGTTCCATCGTGTCGATGTGTTCGAAGTGGACCCTGTCGCCGAACATGGACGAAGCCCTCTTGGCGCGCTCGTGGACCATGTTCCCCGCGGAGCACCAGCCGCTGTTGAACGAGGTCACCGTGACCACTCCG
>DUKU01000125.1 GCA_013329135.1 Thermoplasmata archaeon | reverse complement strand
TGCGCATGATGGACGAGGTAAGGCTGGACTGCGTCGTGCTCGACGACGCACTCTATGCGATGGAGCGCGCGGACATGTTTGAAGGGACCGAGGTGGGGGCCGACGTTCTCCTGCACCGGCCCTGCGGGCCGGACTACGCTAGACTCGCATTCGGGGCCCAGCGGCTCGCGTTCAGGTACCTGGAGCAGAAGCGCGTCGAGCACAGGGTCGTGTGCACGGTCTTCGAGCCCGCGGTCCTCGACGCTACGGACCTGAGCTACTTCGTGAACAGGAGCCTCGTGCGCAGGGGGATCGTGAGGGCGTCCGGGGCCAGAGAGCAGAGGTGGTCCGCGCACTCGGTCATGGCCATCCCGTGCTCCGAGAGCACGGAGGTCGACGGGTTCATAGATGGGGCAAGGAGGGCAGGGCTTTACCCCAAAGGGTAACGCTTAACCCGTTCCAGCAAAACCCTCTTATACGCTCGGGGCGGTCCCCCGTCCGGTGAGTGTTTTGGCGGAGGCCAAGGAACCGAACCCGGAATTCACGAGAAAAGTGGTAGAGGCCGGGGGCAAGACGGTCAACCTGTGCTTCCAGTGCGGCACCTGCACTGGCAGCTGCCCATCAGGGAGGCAGACGGCCTTCCGGGTGAGGAAGCTAGTCAGGCGTGCTCAGCTGGGGTTCGAGGAGGACGTGCTGCCCTCAGACGACCTGTGGCTTTGCACGACATGCTTCACGTGCTACGAGAGGTGCCCGAGGGGCGTCGAGATCGTCGACGTCATCATGGCCCTCAGGAACATGGCCGTGAGGAAGGGATACATGGCCGAGCCGCACAGGAAGGTCGCGGAGCTCATATCCAAGACCGGCCACCTGGTGTCCCTCAGGGACGAGGACAAGGCACTCAGGGGCAGGCTCGGGCTGCAGAACACGCCGCCGACGGTCTTCTCGGACCCGAAGGCGCTCGAGCAGGTCAAGAAGATCGGAGAGATCTGCGGCTTCGACAAGCTGATCGCAGGAGGCAAGTGAGATGGCGAAGTACGGATTCTTCCTGGGGTGCATCATGCCCCTCAGGTACCCAGGGATCGAGAGCTCGACCAGGGAGGTCATGGAAGCCCTCGGCGTCGAGCTCGTGGACATGCAGGGAGCGAGCTGCTGCCCCGCGCCAGGCGTCATGAGGTCTTTCGACCAGACGTACTGGATGTCGGTGGCCGCGAGGAACCTCGTGATCGCCCAGAAGATGGGCGTCGACGTGCTCACGATATGCAACGGGTGCTTCGACACGCTGTTCGAGGTCGCCCACAAGCTCAACCACGACCCGGAGATGAGGAAGAAGGTCAACAAGATCCTCAAGGAGGCGGGCGTGGACGAGTACCAGGGCAACGTGAACGTCAGGCACTTCGTCGAGCTCCTCTACAAGGACGTCGGGGTCGAGGCCGTGAGGGCCAAGGCCAAGTCGGGCAAGGGGATGAAGGCCGCCGTGCACTATGGCTGCCACTTCCTGAAGCCGAGCAACATCAAGAAGATCGACGACGCCGAGAGACCGCACATATTCGATGACATCGTCGAGGCGGCCGGCGTGACGAGCGTGCCATTCAAGGACAAGGGGACGTGCTGCGGCGCTGGCGGAGGCGTCAGGGCGAGGACGCCCGATGTGGCCCTCAAGATGACCAAGGAGAACCTGACGAACATGAAGGCCGCGGGCGCCGAGGTCATCGTCGATTGCTGCCCGTTCTGCCACCTGCAGTACGACGCTGGCCAGGCTCAGCTCAAGGAGTTCGGCATACCGGTGCTCCACCTGTCCCAGCTGCTCGGGATGGCGTTCGGCCTCGACAAGGCGAAGCTCGGGCTAGAGGTCCACCAGACCAAGGTGAACCTGTAAACCATATGGGGTGTCCGGACATGCACAACGCGAACCTCGTGGTGATAACTGAGGTGAGGAACGTGCCCCCGGACATCCGACCGTTTGTTTCTTTCAGGGCGGACATCGAGGAGAGGGTGCTCACGGACGACGAGCTCGTCGCCATCCTGGTCATAGACACGACCACGAGCTACATACCCGTCTTCCTCAAGGACCCGCCCTCGATGAAGGGCCTCGAGGAGACGCTCGCCAAGCAGGACGCGAAGCTCACGTCCGAGGCGAAGGCGGCCCTCTCCAGGCACATCAAGGCAGGCTGAAAGGTTCATTACCGACCACGCGATACACGTGTTGCCCAAGGAGTGAACGGTCATGGCGCAGACGATGTTCAAGTGCTTCACATGCGGCAAGGTGTACAAGGACGAGGAGAGCGCGGTCAAGTGCCACAACGCCCCCGTCCAGCGCATAGTGGAGAACGAGAGGGCGTCGAAGCCCAGGTTCCTGGGCAACTGACCCGCGTGTTTTTCCGCCTGATAGGGGAGGACGAGACATGTCACTACAGGAGCTGCACACAGAGGTGGACAGGAAGTGGAGCAGACACCTGGCCGAGACCAGGAAGTTGCTCAGGATCCCGAGCGTGTCGATGACTGGCGAGGGCATCGAGGAGTCCGCCCACGCGGTCGCGGACATGCTCTCGAAGCTCGGCGTGAAGCCGAAGTTCTTCAGGGGTTCCAAGGAGAGCCACCCGCTGGTGACCGGCTATCTGGACGTCGGAGCGGAGAAGACCGGCATCCTGTACGGCATGTACGACGTCCAGCCCGTCGGCGACCTGGACGAGTGGGACCACCCACCGTTCGGCGCGACGATCGTCAAGAAGAAGCCGTACGGTGAGGTGCTGGTCAACAGGGGGGCATACAACTCCAAGGGGGCGCTCGCGGGCATGCTGCTCGCCATAAGGACCATGGTCGACAAGGACGAGATGCCGCTGAACATGCA
>DUKU01000032.1:3526-4507 GCA_013329135.1 Thermoplasmata archaeon | reverse complement strand
AGGTCGACAACAGGCGTAAGTGAGCTGGCCCTCGTCTAAGAACCTATAAATACGCACCGCCCTTTTTCAACCAGAAGACTCCACGGACTTCGCTGAGTCATGGAGGTGTGATCACATGGACTGGGGTTTGAAGAACAGGATGTCTAAGATCATCAGGCCGGATACCGGAAGGTCGGTCATGCTCGCGGTGGACCACGGTTACTTCCTCGGGCCGACGACGAGACTCGAGAAGCCGAGGGACACCATCATGCCGCTGGCGCCCTACGCGGACGTCGTCATGCTCACCAGGGGGGTGCTCAGGACCTGCGTCGACGCGGGCATACCCAACTCGGTCGTCCTGCGTGTGTCTGGCGGCTCCAGTATAGTGGGCGAGGACCTCTCGAACGAGGAGATAATCACCTCCGTCGAGGACGCGCTCAGGCTGAACGCGTCGGGCATAGCCCTGTCCATATTCGTCGGCAGCAAGCACGAGAAGCAGACGTTGGTCAGTCTCTCGAAGCTCGTGGACGAGGGCGAGAGGTACGGCATGCCTGTGCTCGCCGTCACGGCCGTCGGCAAGGAGCTCGGCAAGAGAGACGCGAGGTTCCTGGCGCTGTCGTCCAGGATCGCCGCGGAGCTGGGCGCGCACATAGTCAAGACGTATTACTGCGAGAACTTCGAGAAGGTCGTTGAGGGTTGCCCCGCACCGATAGTGGTCGCGGGCGGGCCGAAGATGACCGAGAAGGACGCGCTCGAGCTCACATACAACTCGATATCCAAAGGCGCGGTGGGCGTCGACATGGGCAGGAACATATGGCAGTCCGACAACCCTGTCGCGATGATCAAGTCCGTCAGGAAGATCGTGCACGAGAACGCGACCGCGAAGGAAGCGTTCGACATGTTCAAGGAGCTCACCAAGAAGAAGTGAGCCAACTCTTTCATCGGAGTGTCTCCCAGATGCGCGTGGCGATGTACTACAACAACAGGGACGTGAGGCTCCAG
>DUKU01000032.1:1765-3357 GCA_013329135.1 Thermoplasmata archaeon | reverse complement strand
GCGACGTCATGGAGTGGTACAGGGTCAAGAAGGCCCCGCTCGTGCTGGGTCATGAGATCGCGGGGGACATCGTCGAGCTGGGTCCAGGCGTCGACAGGTACAAGATCGGCGACAGGGTGTTCGTTTCGCACCATGTGCCGTGCAACACGTGCAAGTACTGCCTGAGCGGGCATCACTCGGCCTGTGACACCCTCAGGTCGACCAATTTCCATCCAGGCGGTTTCGCGGAGTTCGTCCGCGTGCCCAGCATCAATGTGGACAGGGGCGTCACGGTGCTTCCTCGTGAGCTCACCTATGATGACGGAGTGTTCATCGAGCCGCTCGCGTGCGTCGTCCGCGGCCTCAGGTTGTCTAGGTTCGAGCCAGCGAAGACGGTCCTGGTCCTCGGGAGCGGCATCGCGGGCCTCCTCAACATCAAGCTGGCCAAGGCACTGGGCGCCGGAAGGATCATAGCGACCGACGTGTCCGACTACAGGCTCGGGGCGGCGAAGATGTTCGGGGCCGATGCCATCATCAACGCGTCCGAGGACGTCCCCGCAAAGGTGAGACAGGCGAACGACGGCCGCCCGGCAGACCTCGTTGTCGTGTCGACCGGCGCAACGCCGGCAATCAAGCAGTCCTTCGCGTGCGTCGACCGCGGAGGCACGATCCTGATGTTCGCTCCCCCGATGCCCGGCGTGGAGATTCCGGTCCCGTTCGGGGACATCTGGAAGGATGAGGTCACGATCACGACTACCTATGCTGGAAGCCCGAGGGACATAGCCGACGCCGTTGAGCTCCTCAGGAGCGGGCAGGTCGACATCAAGGACATGATCACGCACAGGCTCCCGCTCGCGGAGACCGGCAAAGGGTTCGAGCTCGTCGCGAAGTCTGGCGAGTCGATCAAGGTCATAGTGGAGCCGCAGAAGTGAGTCCGCCCTTCTCGAGGAGATGTCCGAGACGCGCGACCGTCGGTTTCTTGAGGCCGCACATCGATTGACGCCCAGGTGAAGCGCGATGGGTGAGGTCATAGATACGTCGTCATCGGAGAACGTGGTCGCGACGAGGACGGGAGGGTCGAACGGCACCGTGGATTCGTTTCTGCCTTGGTACTTCGTGGGAGCCGTCGCGATTGCCAGCGGGGTCGCGCTGGCCGCGGTAGCATTGCTCGGCCCGCTCGTGCTGGGCACGATCGAGTATCGGACATCGGTATCCGGGGTATGGCAGATCGAGGGCGGCGACCTCGTCAACTTGGTGCTGATCACACCGATACTCATCCTAGGCGGTGTCCTGCATCTGATGAGACGGCCCGGCGCCAGATACCTGCTCATACTGTCGCCGGTCACGCTCATGTACACTGGCCTGAGCCTCGGGATGGGGCAGGAATGGGGCAACCCGGCCTACGACGGTAACGTGGAACAGTACGCATGGCTCTTCCTCGTCCTCATCATAGGAGGGCTGATCCTCCTCATCGCCAGCCTATCCATGTTCACAGAGCGGGACGCCCCCGTGTTCAGACGCGGAAGCCTCAGGGTATTCGTGGCCGTCATGTGCTTGTTCCTCATCATGTTCGCCGTGATGTGGCTCTCGGAGCTCATGGAGGTCATGTCCAC
>DUKU01000032.1:357-1629 GCA_013329135.1 Thermoplasmata archaeon | reverse complement strand
CTGGACCTGGGCATCACCATCCCGCTCGGGTTCGTAGGGTTGTTCCTACTCCTCACCAAGCCAGAGAGGTCCTATCCCCTCGTTCTCCTCTTCTTCGGGTTCTTCGTGACACTCGGCACCGCCGTCCTATCAATGGGTGTCATCATGACGATGAACGACGACCCAGAAGCGCAGCCGGGGGCGCTGCTGATCTTCGGGGTGCTCGCGGCTATCTCGTGGTTCGGCCTCCTGTACCTCGTGAAGGACAAGCTGCCGACTCGCTCGGCCAGATGATCCCCCGATTGGTGGATCTCAGAACGCGAGGCCCACGCCGAGCACAACGAGGATCCCGAGCGTGTTCAGAGAGAACGCGATGAGTGCGAATGTCCTCATCCTGATGGTGGTGATGCCCGCGAGGAGTGTGACACCGAACTCATCCGGGAGCGGCGACGCGATCATGAACCCCGCGACCCCGAGCGAGAGATAGAACGCTATCCTGGGAGGCATCCGTCGCTTGACCATGCCGTTGAACATCGTGAAGGCTTTCGAGTCCCTGAACCGGTCGATTTCGTCCTGGAAAGTGACCCTGATGAACTTGAACAGCAGGTAGTCGGATATGAGCGCCCCCGTGCCACCTACCACCGCACCGAACAGGATGTTCACATCGTCTGCGATGGTTGCGAGGAGCGCCACGCCGAAGGGTGCGCCGAACCCGAACGCGAACATCATGCCGCCGAAGAATGCAGAGATGTATCCCAGGTCACCCAGGCTGTGGAAGAACGATTGGACTCCTTCATCCTGGAAGAGCCCATAGGCGATGAATGCCAAGGTGGCCATCAGTATGATCTTCGGATACTTGATGAGGACGAAGAGGTCCCACAGTCCGTCTATTATCAGCTTCCCCCGCCGTCTCCTGTGTTCCATCCCAAGCGGTATCCGCAGAACGGATAATCAGTCTTGCGGGTGCCGTCCCCGTATGGGCGGCCGCACGAGTGACCTCGATGGCCAGTATCCGACGGAAGCCTTTTTCTACCACTGCCTCGATTCGTCCCTTGCGCGGGATCGCGCGAGGGCTGCCCAAGGCTATGGCATTATCTGTGTGGGTCAATTCTCTTTGATACTGCCGAGAATGGTGCTGGGCTTGTCATGTGGTCCTTCTAGCAACTGCGAGGTAGTGCAACATGCCATCAGTAGCAGGCTACGAGAAGGAGTATGTGTCTAGGACCAGGAAATCGAAAGCGCACTTCGAGCAGGCGAGGAAGCTCCTCCCTGCCGGTGTCGAGAGCAACGTGC
>DUKU01000032.1:0-238 GCA_013329135.1 Thermoplasmata archaeon | reverse complement strand
TGCCGTATCCGTTCTATGTGAAGAGGGCCAAGGGCCCGTACATATACGATTTGGACGGCAACAGGATCGTCGACTTCGCGCTCGGCTACGGGCCCATGATCTTGGGCCACAACCATCCGGAGGTCGTCAAGGCCGTCAAGGCGCAGGTCGGGAAGGGCACGATGTACGGCGCATCCCCGGACCTAGCTATAGAGTATGTGCGCATGGTCCAGAAGGCCATGCCGTCGATCGAGATGTT
>DUKU01000128.1 GCA_013329135.1 Thermoplasmata archaeon | reverse complement strand
GTTCTGCCCCAATCGATTAGCTTCTCGAGTATCCTCTCGTCCTCCGACACATCGCTCGGGCGGACGGTCTTGACCTTGAACTTCATCGAACATTTCGGGCACTGAGGCGTCCCAAGCTCCAAGATCTTGTCACACCTGGGGCACTGGAATGCCTTCACTTCGCTGTCGATATGTGAATAACACGATTCACACCTCTCGGTTCCCGCGTCGAGAGCGGCCCCGCAGCTCATGCAGTAGGTCTCTCCGGTCTTGGTCACTCCTTTGGATGCCACCAGGATCCCTCCGAACTCCGTCCGCGGGGGGCGCGGACGGCGAATCGTACCGATATCTCGGTGATAGACGGATATGTGCTTAGGCTTATTGGTACCTCTCGTGCAACACCAGTTCCTCGAGGTTCTTCCTCGGCGGTCTCTCAGGCGCCTCGTCAGGGTATCCGAGCGGGGTCATCGCAACGACCCTGACGTCCTCGGGTACGCCCAAGGCCTCGCGGACCTTGTCCTCCTTGAACCATGCGATCCAACACGTGCCCAACCCAACTGAGTGTGCCACGAGCGTGAGGTGATCGAGGGCGATGGAGACATCCATGACATGGCTGCTCATATAGCCCCCCACCGTCTGGAACGCTTCGTCCGGGAGGCCGCAGGCCACGAGGATGATGGGTGCCTGGGCGATGAACTTCTGATTGTTGGCCCCAGCCGCCAGCTTCAGCTTGACGTCCTCATCGGTGACCACAATGATCCTCCAGGGCTGGGCGTTGTTCGCCGAGGGCGCAAGCCTCGCAGCGTTGAGGACGGTCTTCAGAAGCTCTTCGGGCACAGGGGTCTCCTTGTACCTCCTGATGCTCCGGCGTGTCTTGATGGCCTCCAAAAGGTCCATTGGGGACACAGCAGCGATATTGCCGCGCACGTCTATTTAGCCTTGCCCACTGAGACCCACGACGATCGTCCCGACTATTTCTCGTTGAACTTGATGAGGGTCGCTGTCCGGAGCACGCCTGGGTAGGACCTGAGTTCGTCTATCCTCTTGTTCAGGTCGTCCAGACTGTCCGCCCTGAGTCTTACGGCGACATCGAACTCCCCCGAACACTCGAACACGCTGTCTGATAGCTCGGTGGCTTTGTCCTTGACCGCGGATGTCCTGCCAACATGCGTGTCTATGAGCACGATGCCCTCGAACCCCACAGGCGTGGTTTCTATCGTGAACTTCCTGATGACGCCCTCACGGACGAGCTTCTCTATCCGAGCCCTGACAGCCCTCTCGGTCAGGTTCACGTGTCGGGCAATCTCCGTATTCTTCATCCTCGAGTTCCCTCGGAGGAGGTTGAGGATCTTGATGTCCGTGTCGTCCATGTGTGCGGTATATGCTGTTCCTATTTTCGTACCTTTCTATTGAACCAGGTTCGAATAGGTGCTCCGGAGAGACGTTCGGGCTTAGAATGTACTCCCTTGGTCATTGGACCAAGGAAGTCGGATGAGAAAGAGGTTTAGATCTTCTGAAGGATGTAGATCGTGGCGAAATCGTCCTCGTTCGGCCTCTCCGAGAACTTGTACAGCTTCCCGAGCTTGTTGATGAGGTCCTGTCGCTTCTCGCCCGGCTTGGCCTCCAGATCGTACTCGAGGAACGCGAGGGGTACCTGCTTCAGTTTCATACTTGTCGCAATCAACACCTTCGCCCTGAACCGCACCTTAGGGCTCTGCACCTCGATGGTCTCGTCGGGCGCATACTTCAACTCGCCCTTGTGGACCCTGATGGTCGCAAAGACACGGTCCTTGAGCTTGTCCCAATCCTGGGAGAATTTCATGCTCCTGTCCTTCATATGGCTCACTTGTACCGACCTTGATGCGTCCCAGTTATTAATTGTTGCTGGGTGACATGCCTGTGTTGTCGCGCGCCTGGTAATGCCTCAGCGACCTCGGTCTTCCCGACGAAAGTATATATTCGGCGTGTGGCAATGCGCAGTCTGGTGGAGGGACTGGAGTGGAATCAACGGGATACAAGACGAATTCGGAATCCGAGCGAGCGAACACCATAAACTATCATGGGGATGAGGGAGTCCGGAGTGTGGACTGATATGGACCTGATCACAACACTCCTGATCATCTGCATCTTCATTGCACTGGTACTCTTGGTCCCCGGTCTGAAGCTCATCACTGACTACGAAGTGGGGATTCTCACCAAGAGGATGTTTGGCGCCAAGATGCCACAGGGACAGGTCGTCGCTCGGAACGGCCAGATCGGTGTCCAGGCGGATATTCTGATGCCGGGACTATACTGGAGGATACCGATCATCTGGAAGATCCAGAAGGAGCCGGTCACGGAGATACTCCCTGACGAGGTCGGCATCGTGGAGTCCATAGACGGGCGGGCCATCCCGAAGGGAAGACTCCTGGGTGACGAGATCGAATGCAACCACTTCCAGGATGCGAAGATGTTCCTGAACGGCGGGGGCATGAAGGGCCCGCAGGTCGCCATCCTGAGGCCCGGCACTTACAGGATAAACAGGTACGCTTTCAAGGTGACTAAGGCTCCGATCACGGGGGTTCCGGCCGAGAAGATCGGCGTCGTCATCGCGAACGACGGTCTCCCCCTCCCCTCGGGATACATCGTGGCTCCGAGGATGCTCGAGACACCGACGAAGGAGTACCCCAATGCGAAGGTCTGCCAGTATTTCCAGGATGGACAGGCCTTCCTGATGAGCGCAGGACACAGGGGCCCTCAGTTGGACACCCTCCAGCCAGGGAGATATTACATCAACCCCCTCCTTTCCAAGGTCGAACTGTACGATGTGACTGAGGTGCCGCCGGGCTACGTCGCGGTCCTCAGGTCCAATGTCGGGTTGGAGCTGGAGAAGAAGGTGGGCTCACCTATCCCAAATGTCGGTGCGGTCGGACCAGTTTCAATAGCCACCCCCGCAAAGCAACTAGTCGAGCTCGGGCAGCCGGTGCACGAGGATGTTGAGACGCTCCTGATACTCGACAAGAACATGAGGGGGATCTGGAAGGAGCCCGTTGCACCGGGCAAGTACAACCTCAACCCTCTAGCCTTCACGCCATACCTGGTCCCGACCAGCGCGGTCACAATCGACTGGGCGTCAGGGGTCGACCAGAGGGCACAGCATAACACCCCGCAGATCGCACAGATGAGCAACATCAAGACGAGCACCGAGGCGCATGACGAGGTTGAGAGCGACAAAGCCACGGAGTTCTTCAAGTTCTCCCAACTCAGGGTGACATCGATGGACGGTTTCCAGCTGGAGGTCGATGTCAGGATGATCATACGCATACGGCCTCAGAACGCTGCGTTCATAATCGCGAGGTTCGGGTCCGTCAAGAACCTGATTGAGCAGATCGTCCATCCGCTCATCGACTCTTCGTTCAGGAACAAGGCGGGCGAGGAGAAGGCGATCAACTTCATCATGAGCAGGACCGAGCTGCAGCGGTCAGCTTTGGAGAAGGCCCAGCAGCAGTTCGAGGTGTACCATGTCGAGGCCCAGAACCTCCT
>DUKU01000005.1:8389-9626 GCA_013329135.1 Thermoplasmata archaeon | reverse complement strand
AGCGCCTACTTCCTGGGCGGTGTCGTGTCCTACGGCAACGACGCCAAGGTGAGTCTTCTGGGCGTCGACACTGGTGCGCTGAAGGCTGATGGCGCTGTGAGCGAGATGGTGGCCCGACAGATGGCTGATGGCGCCCGGGAGAGGTTCGGGGCTGATGTGGGCATCTCGACGACGGGCATCGCCGGGCCGGGGGGCGGGAGCGCAGAGAAGCCCGTCGGGCTCGTGTTCGTCGCCGTCTCGACTAGTGACATGAGTATGTGCAGGAGATACGTGTTCACGGGCGCGCGTGACGACATCAAGACGCGGTCAGCTAACGCCGCGCTCGCGCTCGCGCTCGAAGTACTGGCAAACGCGAAGTGACGCCGTTTTTCTCGCCGTTCCCAAAAGGTTCATTATCGCAAACATGCATGCGTTGGATAGTTGTCATGTCAGAAGGGAATGTACAGAGGATACCTACTGGCGTAGCCGATTTCGACTCGATACTCGGCGGCGGCCTGCCCACGGGCTCTGTCGTATTGCTGCTCGGAGATGTGGGCGGCGGAGGGCACGAGTTCGCCCTTACATCGGCCGCCAAGATAGGCATAGTCAAGGAGTTCCCTGAGACCCGTTCATTCATGCTGGGACATGCTGGCAAGGACGGCATACTCCCGGAGAAGATGTGCTACATCGCCTTCTCAAGGTCGCGTGAGGACATCCTGCGTGAGGTGAAGATGTCGTTCAACCGCGACTTCTCGGACTCGCTCGTGTCCAATCTCATGTTCAAGGACTTCTCGAAGAGCTACTTCATGAGGACCATCGTGCCATCCAGCTGGACGGACTCTGACGAGGGTGCCTTGTTCGCCGACACGAAGGAGGACGGGCTGATGGAATCGCTGGTGAACTTCCTTGACGCCAACGCCCCCAAGAGCCTCGTGATCGTCGACTCGCTCACGGACTTGATCGTCTCCGACACGGTGAAGTTCGAGGATGTCGTGTCATTGATGAAGGGCATCCAGAGGATGGCCAAGAAATGGGGCTCTGTGTTCTACATCATACTCACCGACGGCATCCTGGACAACCGCCGTCAGCAGATGATCATTGACAGTGTCGACGGTGTGCTCAAGTTCGAGTGGGCGAAGTATCATCACACGTCGAAGAGGCAGAGGTACCTTTACGTGGAGAAGTTCATGAGCGTTCTACCGCACTTGGACCAGGAGCGCATCGCGAGGTTCGCGACGCTCATCACGTCTCAGAGCGG
>DUKU01000005.1:7517-8185 GCA_013329135.1 Thermoplasmata archaeon | reverse complement strand
CTCCCCGAGAACCACATCGTCGTGGTGATGGGTTCGTTCGGCACGGGCAAGACCACATTCGCCCTTCAGTTCATGGTCGAAGGGATCAAGAACAACGAGCCTTGCATCTTCATATCGTTGGAGGAGGACAAGGAGTCCATCACGAAGAACGCTGCTGCGTTCGGCTGGGACATCGCGAAGGCCATCGACTCGAAGAAGCTCGGCCTCTTCAAGCTCGAGCCATCGGATGCGAAGACGACCGTGACGAGGATCAAGAGCGACCTGCCGAAATTCATCAAGAGCTTCGGGGCGAAGAGGGTCGCCCTGGACTCAGTCTCGCTTCTCAACATGATGTTCGATGACGACACAGAGCGCAGGACGAACCTGTTCAACCTGTGCCAGCTCCTCAGGAGCACGGGCGCGACCACCCTCTTGACCGCGGAGGTCAAGGACGAGAACCCCAGGTCTTCCCGAGACGGCCTCGCGGAGTATACGGCAGATGGGGTCGTGCTGCTGCAGTCCGATGAGGCCAGGGATGGCGGGGAGGTCCAGCTGACCGTGAGAATCCTCAAGATGCGAAGGACGGGTCACTCGAGGCGTGTCAAGCCCTACTCCATCACCGACAAGGGCATCGTCGTGCACGCGGGCGCAGACGTGTTCTAGTTCCTGCCAACCAGAGTGCCTCTGAC
>DUKU01000005.1:6676-7417 GCA_013329135.1 Thermoplasmata archaeon | reverse complement strand
AGACGTGTTCTAGTTCCTGCCCACCAGAGTGCCTCTGACTGCGTCAGCCATCCGCTTCTCGTCCTTGTCAGCGGCCTTGTCCCACTTGGAGACCATCTCCTGGTTGATGACGGAGCCGAGCCTGCGGAGTCCTTCGGTGATCAGGTCGTCCGCTGGATGCGAGAAGTTCAGCCTCATGGTGCTGAATCCGTCCCTCGGGTCTGGGAAGAACGCCCTTCCAGATACGAACGCCACCCTCTTCTTCAGTGTCTTCTCGAGCAGGGATGGTGACTCCAGGCCGTCAGGGAGCGTGACCCACAGGAACATGCCCCCCTCTGGTTTCAGCCAAGTGATGCCATCGGGCATGAACTCGTCCATACCCTCGAGCATGATCCTGAGCTTGCGGCCGTAGATCTCGCGTATCTTGGCGATCTGCTTGTCCATCAGCTTGCGGGACATGTACTCGTGCGCGATCGCCTGGCCGAGCACGTTCGTGCACACGTCGGTCGACTGTTTCGCTATGATCAGCTTCTTGAGTATCTCCGGGTCAGCAACGACCCATCCTACCCTGAGCCCTGGGGAGAGCACCTTGGAGAATGTGCCCATGTAGACCACCCTCCCCTCATCGTCGAACGCCTTGATCGGCTTGAGGTGCTCCCCGACGTATCTCAGCTCGCCGTAGGGGTCGTCTTCCAGTATGATGAAGTCGTACTCAGATGCCAGGTCCACGAGGCGCTTCCTGTTCGCTTCGGGCATTGTGAC
>DUKU01000005.1:4412-6480 GCA_013329135.1 Thermoplasmata archaeon | reverse complement strand
TTCGTGAGTTTCTTGACTCTCTCCTCGAACAGGTCCAGGCGCATGTTGTCCTTGTCGATGGGGACAGGCTCGAAAGTCGCCTGATATGTCCCGAACCCCGTGAGGGCCGCGAGATACGTCGGCGCGGAGATGACGATGCCATCCTTCGGGTCGATGAATACCTTGCCCATCAGGTCTATGACCTGTTGTGAGCCGCTCACGACCATCACGTTGTCCACCGAGACATCCATCCCCTTGCCCTTCATCCTGTCCGTGATGGATTCCCTCAGAGGCGCGTAGCCTTCGGTGACGCCGTACTGCAACACCTTGCCGCCGTCCTTTGACAGCACGTCCGATGTGATCTCTCGTATGAAGTCGATTGGGAACGTCTGGGGGTCCGGCATGCCCCCGGCGAATGAGATCATGTCAGGAACCTGGAGGAGCTTCAACAGCTCCCGGACGTCCGATGCCTTCATCTCCCTTGCCCTCTGCGAGAAGTGCCTCGAGAAACCGCTGGCCATCTCAGTCGCCTCGGGTCGGATGAGGGGTCACGAAACGCATAATGCTTTTCACATTACTACGCGCCGTGCACGCGATGTGGGACCTACCAAGCGCGCGGTCAGCGTGTCGCCGCCGTACCCAAACCATTAAAAGGAGCCATTGCTTACAACGCCACCGTCAGCCATGAAGATGATACGCCAGGGCAAAGTGAAGGACGTCTACGAGGTCGATGCGCACTCGTTAGAGTTCGTCTTCTCGGACAAGATCAGTGTGTTCGACAAGATCATACCGTCTCTCATCCCACATAAGGGCGAGACACTTTGCAGGACGAGCGCTTTCTGGTTCCAGGTTGCGCGTTCGTGCGGCATCAGAACACACTTCAGAGAGTTCATCCCGCCGAACAGGATGCGGGTCCACAAGGTCCAAGTCATCCAGCCATCGAAGCTCACGAAGAAGACCACGAACTACCTCGTGCCGCTCGAAGTCATATGCAGATACTATGTCGCTGGCTCCCTCTGGGACAGGATCAAGAGCGGGGAGATCAAACCTTCCAAGCTTGGGTTGAAGGGTCCGAAGGAGGTCAAGTACGGCGACAAGCTTCCGGAACCATTCGTAGAGGTGACGACGAAGCTCGAGGAGCACGACAGGTTGCTCACCAAGGCGGAGGCCATGAAGATGGCTGCCATCAGCGCCCTGGAGTACAAGGCTATCGTCAGCTCGGCCATCCATATTGACGAGAAGATCGCGGAGGAGGTCGAGAAGCGCGACCTCATCCACGTTGACGGCAAGAAGGAGTTCGCCTTCGATGAGAACAGGGAACTCATGGTCGTCGACACATTCGGGACCGCGGACGAGGACCGATGGTGGGACTGGAGCGAATACTCCAAAGGCGAGTTCGTTGAACTGAGCAAGGAGCTCGTGAGGCAGTATTACCGCGAGAAGGGCTACTACTCGAAGCTCACAGACGCGAGGAAGCAGGACAAGCCAGAACCGAAGATACCCGCTCTTCCGGCTGACAGGATCAAGCAGGTCTCCGACCTCTATGTCGATATGTTCGAGAGGATCACCGGCGAGAGCTACAGGTGAAGGCCAGGCCTGCGGCGAAAGGTTAATCCCTCCCATGCCCTAAGGTGTTTGTCACATGGAGTTCCAAGGCATCGAGGAGTTCATGAGGTACCTGAAGACCAAGTACGACGAGAGCGAGCGCAAGCAGGAGTGGCGCGCTCTCAGCGGCAGGGACCACGTTTCCTCCTCGTACGACACATTCATCTTCACAGACCAGAAGGTCTACCAGATCAAGTCGCTCGAGCTGATGCCCCAGAGGATGGTGGCCGTGGCGAACGAGGTCGGAGGCCCGTCTCCCGACATGCTGGACCTGGTCAGGGGTGGGGCACCGGTGCCCCTCAGCGTGATATCGAAGGCGAAGGACGCTTCGGCCGTCGTGATGTTCGGCATGCAACAGTACTCCTCCGATGTGGCGGATGTCTTCAAGCGTGAGTACTACGGCTCGAAACAGGACCAGCTCAGGGCGGAGCTGGACAGCAGGGTCGGGTCGTTGATCCAGAGGCCCGAGTACAGGCATGCGTAC
>DUKU01000005.1:0-4119 GCA_013329135.1 Thermoplasmata archaeon | reverse complement strand
TCAGGCCATCTTGCCGTCCAGATACTGCTGGTAGCCTCCCAGGTCGAGCAGCCCGTGGCCGGAGAAGTTGAACGCGATGACCTTCTCCTCGTTATTCTTCTTCGCCTCGAGCGCGAGGTCGATCGCTGCCTTGATGGCGTGGCTCGTCTCGGGGGCGGGTATGATGCCCTCGCTCTTTGCGAACAAGTGGGCGGCCTCGAAGACCTCCTTCTGCTGGTACGAGATCGGCTTGACCACCTTCGACTTCACGAGCGCGCTCACCGTGGGGGCGGCCCCGTGATACCTCAGCCCGCCCGCGTGTATCGCAGACGGGACGAAGTCGTGGCCGAGCGTGTACATCAGGAGCAGGGGCGTCATGCCGGCCGTGTCGCCGAAGTCGTACTCGTACTTGCCCTTCGTCAGGCTCGGGACCACAGTCGGCTCCACTGCGATGAACTCCGCGTCCAGCTTACCCTTCAGCTTCTGCCCGATGAACGGGAATGTGAAGCCTGCGAAGTTGGAGCCGCCTCCGACGCATCCGATGAGGTAGTCTGGCGTCTCACCGAGCTTCTGGAACTGCAGCATAGCCTCCTGGCCGATGATCGTCTGGTGAAGCATCACGTGGTTCAGGACGCTCCCGAGGCTGTACTTCGCGTTGCCGTCCTTGATGCAGGTCTCGAGCGCCTCGCTGATCGCGATGCCTAGGGAACCTGGGTGCTTCGGGTCCTTGGCGAGCAGCTTCCTGCCGAACTCGGTGAGCGGGGATGGGGATGGGTTGACCTCGGCTCCGTACATCCTCATGATCTCGCGCCTGTAGGGCTTCTGGTCGTAGCTGGCCCTGACCATGAACACCTTGCATTTCAGGCCGAAGTAGCTGCTCGCGAGCGACAGTGCCGTGCCCCACTGCCCTGCTCCGGTCTCCGTGGTCAGATGCGTGACGCCCTCCTTCATGTTGTAGTACGCCTGGGCGAAGGCGGTGTTGGTCTTGTGGCTGCCAGCGGGGCTCAGGTCCTCGCGCTTGAAGTATATGTGTGCGGGGGTCCCGAGTGCCTCCTCGAGCCTCGTGGCCCTCTGGAGGGGGCTCGGCCTGTTGATGAGCATGTACGCTTGGAGGACCTCCTCGGGTATGTCGATGTACCTCTCCGATGACATCTCCTGGGCTATGAGTGCCTTGGGGAAGATCGCCTCCAGGGCCGAGGGGCTTATCGGCTGCTTCGTCCCAGGGTCCAGCGGTGGAGCGAGCGGTTCCGGCAGGTCAGGTAGTATGTTGTACCATTTCTTCGGCATCTCTTCGGGGGTCAATGTGGTTCTTATGGGTCTCACGGTAGCCCTCCTCGTGAGTCCTCCTGAAGACGCGTACACTATATATCGGTTGCGAGCATTGATGTATGGAAATGTGCCAACCGGCGTCATCTGAGGTATATGATGCGCCCCAGCCTGCCATCCCAGATCCAGTCATCCTCAGTGACGGCATCCCTGCGCCTGGCGATCATGTATTCGACCTTGGCGTCGGTATCGTCCGCCTCGTGCACCGCAAGCGCCTCGGGGGTCATCGGGTCGATAGGCGAGCCCCACTCTCTCTTGCCGTGGTGTGACAGGAGTATGTGCCTCAGTTTCATGGCGAGGTCCTCGGGGAAGCCTTCGACGTCCGCTATGTGTGACATGAGCTCCTCGTCCCCTATCACTATGTGCCCGACGAGGTTGCCCTCGGGTGTGTGGTTGATATGAGTCGTGACTCGGAAGCTCCGGACCTTGCCTATGTCGTGGAGCAGCGCCCCTGTGAGCACCAGGTCCTTGTCGAGCTCCGGGTGTTGTCTGACTATCTCGAGGGCCGTGTCTACGACATTGAGCGTGTGATGCATCAGCCCGCCGATGGCGGCCGAATGCAGCTGGATCGATGCAGGGGTCGTCGAGAACTGTGATATGAACGCCTCTTCCATGAAGAACGACTCGAGGAGCGCTCGCATGTGTGGCTCCTCGACCGTGCCGACGAACGCAAGGAGCCGCTCCCTCTTACCTGGCAGGTCGTCGACCGTCGGGACGAGTTCGGACACGTCGTATCCTCCCTCTGCGACCTTGGCCAATGTCCCCCCGTTCTTCTTGCTGACGGACACCTCGACCTGGTTCTTGTAGTCCGCGGCCTCTCCGCTCACGCGGATGACGTCGTCCTTATCGAAGGACGAGTACAGCTTCTGGACGGAATCCCTGTCCTCGTCCCCCCAGTACTTCACAGTGAGCTGGCCGCTGTTGTCGGCCACCCTGACCTCGAACATGTGGCCGTACCTGTACTCTGCCACGGGCTTCTTGTACGCCACGGAGAAGTAGCTGTCGACCCTCTCGCCTGGCTTCAGGTCCTTGGCCATCTGTTTCCCTTTGGTCGCGGGCATGTCCCTGGTCACCTTCCTGGGATGGGTTATGGGCATCGGGGTGTAAACTCTTTTCACGATGGGTGGCCCGGAGGCCCTGCCTCTCAGCTGGCAGACTGCGGTATGCTCAATCGCCGTCCCCGCATCCGAGGGGGCGTACCCCCACGGAGACCCCCGGCCACTCATGTCTCCTTGAGCGCGGCGGTCCTTGAACTCATTTCACACTACGTGTATAGTACGCGGCCGGCATGTGGGAAGAAAATGGAACCGCACAGGCCCGCACCCCTGGGGCCCTGTGCGCGTTTGTGTTTCCCTCTTCTTGTTCTCACCAGCACTTCGAGTATCCGCAGGTCCTGCATACGACGCAGCCCTCGACGTACTCCACCATGCTGCCGCACTCTGGACACTCGGGACACACGTCCCCCTTGTCCACGTGGTTCTGCTTCTCCGCGGGTGGCGCGGCCGCTCCCGCGTCGATCGCCTTCTCGATGTTGGACGACCCGAAGTCCTTCACGAACCTCTCGAGGGCCTTCGCCACGGCATCGCTGCACGAGAGCACCATGCCTCCTGGCTGCCATAGAGGGGCCGGGCATCTGATGCCTCTCAGCTGCTTCGCGATGGACTCGGGGTCTATCCCTGAGCGCAGCGCGAGAGATATCAGCCTGCCCACGGCTTCGGACTGCGACGCGGTGCACCCTCCTGACTTCCCCATCTGGGTGAACACCTCGCACAGGCCTCTTTCGTCCACGTTGATCGTCACGTACAGGTGTCCGCACCCGGTCTCCATGCGCTGGGTCGAGCCGCGCGTGACCATCGGCCTCTTCCTCGGGATGCGCGCATCCCCTTCCAGCTCCGGAGACGCCTCCTCATTCTTCCCCTTCTCCGCCCCGACACTGAGCACCTGGTCCTCCCGGCTGCCATACCTGTAGACCGTCACGCCCTTGCATCCGAGCTTGTATGCGAGGACGTAAACGTCCTCGACGTCCTTGGGCGTGGCCTCGCCAGGGAAGTTGACCGTCTTCGACACTGCGTTGTCCGTGTGCTCTTGGAATGCGGCCTGCATCTTCACATGCCACTCGGGGGAGATGTCGAGGGCGGTCACGAAGACCCGCCTGATATCCTCGGGTATCCCCCTGATGTCCTTGACCGTTCCCTTCGCGGCTATCTCCTTCATCAGCTCGTCCGTGTGGAACCCCTTGGCCTTGGACACCGCCTCGAATATGGGGTTGACCTCGGGCAGGATGTCCTTGTCCATGACGTTCCGGACGTACGCCACCGCGAAGATCGGCTCTACGCCGCTTGACGCGCCCGCTATGATGCTGATGGTGCCTGTGGGGGCGATCGTAGTCACGGTCGCGTTCCTGAGGACGTCGAACCGCCCCTTGAGGGTGCTGTCGTTGAAGTTGGGGAAGCTGCCTCTCTCCTTCCCCAGGGCGACCGAGGCCTTGTGCCCCTCGTCGTCCACGAACCTCATCAGCTTCCGGCCAAGGTCGAGCGCCTCGTCGCTGTCGTACGGGATGCCCATGGTCAGCAGCATGTCAGCGAATCCCATGACGCCCAGCCCGACCTTCCTGTTCGACCGGGTCATGTCCCCGATCTGAGGGAGCGGATACCTGTTGACATCTATGACATCGTCCAGGAATCGGACGGACCAGTGGATAGTATCTCTGACCTTGTCCCAGTCGACCGAGTATCTGCCCGCATCGTACGAGAGCATGCGAGCAAGGTTGATGGAGCCTAGGTTGCACGATTCGTAGGGGAGGAGAGGCTGCTC
>DUKU01000095.1:2202-8619 GCA_013329135.1 Thermoplasmata archaeon | reverse complement strand
GCGAGCGGGCCGGTCTCCAGATACTCTGACACGAACGATATGACCCCGGCGAAAGCCATGAACGCCAGGAACCCGGCTCCCGACAGGCGCATGATGCGCCGGTCCGCGAACGCGGTCGAGAGCTGGGCCCTCACGACCCCGAACGATGCCTTCCCGGTGCCCCGTTCCTCGCCCTTGAAGGCGAACCAGACTGCCACGAACATCGAGAGTGACAGCAGCGTGACCACGACGAACGCAAGGCGCCAGTCGATGCCCGCGAACGCCCCGCCAAGCAACGGTCCCACGGACACCCCCGCGGTCGTCGAGCTGCCGAAGTAGCCCATGGACCTGCCCTGCCTGGACGGACCAGATATCTCAGACAGTAGCGCCACGAGGACGGGGTTCACGAACGCGTACCCTATCCCCTGGATCACCCTGGTGACCATGAAGAACTCAAGCGAGCCCGAGAGGGCGGCCAGGGCGGAGCCCGCCGCGTACACCCCAAGCCCGAAAAGGAGCGTGGACCTCCGATCGTATGCATCGGATATGGTCCCGGAGAAGAGCTGCATTATGGCGAACGGGAACATGAAGGCGGGAATCGAGAGCAGGATCTCCACGGGGTCAACGTCCCACGCATCGCCTAGGACGCCCAGGAGGGACAGGACCAGGTTCCCGGCCAAGGGGCCGGTGAACCCGGCCACGTAGACAATCATCTCCTTGGACCGCTGCATATCGCTCCCCACAGTTGCCCGAAACGAGCGGGCCGTGATGGCGCCGAGGGGGAGATTTGAACTCCCGTGGTGTCAAGCACCAGTAGCTCTCGAGGCTACCGCCTTAAACCGAGCTTAGCTACCTCGGCAGGATTGCTGGAACGGAAGCGTTATTACGAGTTCCCGTATTAACGCTGTCGGTGAAGCCATGATGGTGACCATCCACCTGCTGCCAACGAAGAAGGAGACCAAGAAGGTCGAGGTAGCGGAAGGGGCCAAGGTCGAGGACGTCATCAGGGCGTTGGGCCTGCGCCCGGACGGGTGGATCGCGGTCCGAGACGACATACCGCTCCCCTCGGACGAACCGCTGAGAGAGGGAGACGCGATCAAACTCATATCGGTCGTCTCCGGCGGATGATAGACTAACGCACGATTGCTTGGCACATGCCAGTGAATTTTATTGATAACATGCAAAAGTATTTATCAACGAGCGCATTAGTAGTTCCGAAGAACAGCCTAAAACCCCACATTGACATCATCACGCTTGACCGTATGAATATCACCGCGACCACAGCGCAATGATGCGCCCGTCGGCCGCAACAGCCAAGATGTTTGTCAAAGTCCGCTGCACCTGCCGCGGCCCCGAAAAGGCAGAGCGGGAGAGAACAGGACAGCGGAAGGCGATAAGCTGTTTTTCAGACTCACAAAGGTGAATGAGAATGGACATAGATCCGAGTACAACCAAGTACTTGATTTCGGCAAGACTATCGACTGATGGAATAGTGGAGAAGCCCGACATCGTCGGGGCGATTTTCGGCCAGACCGAGGGACTCCTCGGTGACGAGCTGGACCTCAGAGACCTGCAGAAGAGCGGACGCATAGGCAGGATAGAGGTCGAGGTAAGCTCGACCAAGGGCAAGTCCGAGGGCCTGGTCTACGTGCCTTCGAGCCTTGACCAGGTGGAGACCGCCATCCTCGCATCCGCACTCGAGACCATCGACAGGGTCGGCCCGTGCAAGGCAAGGATCAACATCGACAAGATCGAGGATGTCAGGGTGTCGAAGAGGAACAAGATCATCGAGAGGGCCAAGATCCTGCTCAACGAGCTCATGAAGGCCTCGAAGACGAGCGGCGGCGACCTGACCGACTCCGTGCGCCAGTCCTTCCAGATGGAGGAGGTCGTGCACTTCGGCAAGGAGAGGCTGCCCGCAGGACCGAACATCCAGGACTCCGACGCCATCATAGTGGTGGAGGGAAGGTCCGACGTGCTCAACCTGCTCAAGTACGGCATCAAGAACACGATCGCGGTCGAGGGCACGAACGTGCCCCAGACGATCATAGACCTCGCGAGGGAGAAGGTCGTCACGGCCTTCGTCGACGGCGACAGGGGAGGCGAGCTCATCATAAGGGAGCTGCTCCAGGTCGCGGAGATAGACTTCATCGCGCGCGCGCCCACGGCACAAGAGGTCGAGGAGCTCACGCAGAAGCAGATCGTCAAGTGCCTGAGGAACAAGGTGCCCGCGGACCAGTTTGCAGAAATGCTCAACATAGGCACGGGTGCACCGAGAAATGGTGAAAAACAGGGCAGGTCCGAGGAGCCGCGCGGAGGAGACCGCGGCGACCGTGGAAGGCGCGAGGATGACAGGCGCAGGGAGCCCAGGAGACACGAGGCGCCCACCCCGATGCCACCACCCCCGCCCCCCGCCCCGAAGCTGTCCCCCGAGCAGAGCCGCTACAAGGGCGTGCTCGAGGACCTGAACAACACCTCGAAGGCAAAGCTGCTCAACGAGGCCGGCAACGTCCTCAAGGAGGTACATGTCAGCAAGCTCGCCGATACTCTCAAGGAGGGGTCGGAGGGCGTCAAGGCGGTCGTCTTGGACGGCATAATCACGCAGCGGGTCCTAGACCTAGCCGTGGAAAAGAATATCACTTCGGTGGTAGGTGTCAAGCTGGGGAACATCGCCAAGCTCCCGACGAATGTCGAGATACTGACGAAGGACGACCTCAGCTGAGCGCGTGGGCATAATGACGGACGACCTGGGCAAGAGCGGACAGAAGGGCACGATCCCCCTGGACGACATCGAGACGACAGAGGACGTCCAGATAGCGTCCGACCCGCTCCAGAGGGTCATCGGCCAGGACGAGGCCGTGAGGCTCGCCCGCATAGCCGCCTCGCAGAGGCGTCACCTGCTGCTCGTAGGTCCCCCTGGGACCGGCAAATCGATGATAGCCCAGGCGCTGGCCCTGCATCTCGCGCGTCCGACCGAGGAGATAAGGGTCGTGCACAACCCTGAGAACCCCGAACGGCCGATGATAGAACTCAAGACCGACGCCGAGGTCGAGAAGGAGCTCGAGTCGAGGGGGTTCGCCGAGGGGGAGTACATCGACCCCAAGGAGGCGCCTGTGAACGTGGCCGAGAGGCTCGGGTACAGGTGTTCCAGCTGCGGAGCGTATTCTCCCCCGAAGGAGAGCTTCTGTCCCAACTGCTCAAGGGCGAAGCTGGCCCAGATCAGGTCCACCACCAACAACCCGTTCGGGGACATCCTGGGCGGGCTCATGGAGGTCACGATGGGCCAGATGGCCGGCAGGGAACGCGTGACGACCACGAGGAAGAGGTTCGGCAAGGAGGAGGTCGTCGTGTTCGAGCGCGCGGGCGACGTGATCAGCGTGCTGGACCAGGCCGCGCTCGAGAAGAGGCGCGAGTTCGAGAAGGAGAGCCCGAGGAAGGTCATCGTGCCGCTTCGGAGGAACCCCTTCGTGCTCGCGACGGGCGCCAGCGACACAGAACTGCTCGGAGACGTGAGGCACGACCCGTACGGAGGACACCCACAGCTTGGGACCCAGCCGTACGACAGGGTCATCGCCGGTGCGATACACAGCGCCCACCAGGGCGTCCTGTTCGTGGACGAGCTGCCTCACCTCGGCCACATACAGAGGTTCATACTCACCGCGATGCAGGAGAAGAGGTTCCCCATATCCGGCAGGAACCCCCAGAGCGCGGGCGCCAGCGTCAGGGTCGACAACGTCCCGTGCGACTTCATATTCGTCGGGGCGTGCAACATCCAAGACCTGTCCCAGATACTCTCCCCCCTCAGGTCCAGGATCAACGGCGGAGGGTACGAGGTGCTCGTGGAGACGGTCATGCCAGACACCCCCGGGAACCGTACGAAGCTCATCCAGTTCGTCGCGCAGGAGATCGTCATGGACGGGAAGATACCCCATGCGACCAAGGAGGCCGTCCTGCTCATTGTCGAGGAGGCCAAGAAGAGGGCGAAGGTCATAGACAACAAGGACAAGTCGCTCACGCTCCGGCTCAGGGAGCTGGGAGGGCTCATCCGGGCCGCGGGGGACCTCGCGACCGGAGAGAGCGCCCGCAACATCGAGGCGCGGCACATCAGGGACGCCATGAAGACCGCCCGGCCGGTCGAGGAGCAGATCAAGGAGCGCTACGGGAGCTACATGGGCGGCCTCTCGAAGGACATCAGCACCTCGGAGAAGGAATCATCACCATACCACTACTGGAACTACCACGTGCACGATGACAAGCGCGGGTATGAATGAGCGCGCCACTCAGTTCACGAGAGACCTGGACATCTTGTCCGCGTCCTCGCCGTTCGTATAGAAGCATTTTATCTCGCCCGTGACCTTGAAGCCCCGGCGCTCGTAGAACGACCTGGCCCTCGCGTTGCTCTTGCGCACCTCGAGGACGACGGTGTCCAGGCCCCTGGCGATGCAGTTCGAGTACAGGGCGTCCATCAGCATCGTGCCCCCGGACCTGCCCCTGTGGTCAGGGTCGACCGCCAGCATCAGGACGCGCGCGACCTTCGGCCCCGAGATGACGGATGCCACGAACCCTATGATCCCGCTCTCGCTCTCCAGCACGAGGAGGCCTTCGGGCCACAGGTTGTGGACCGTCATGTAGAGCGACGGGGCGTAGTTCTCCCCCAGGGACCTCTCGACCACCTTGGACACGGCGGGGATGTCACCTGGCACGAACTACCGAATCAGCATGCGCGCCTAACCCTTGCCTCGCGAAGAGCCACGTAGGAGATTAAGCTTGCGCGCGACCGCGATGGACACGACAAGGGCCGAGAGCGCTGCGGGGAGCGCCCAGGGTATCCGAGATGCGATTGTCTCCACCCGCTCATCCATGCCCCCTGACGGGCCCACCGTGACAGTGACGGAGTCCTTCGCCGTGTTCCCCCACGCGTCCTCGACCTCCACCCATACCTCATAGGTCCCTGACGCCTCGGCTACGAACGTGGCTAGGAATCCCGACGCGTCCGCGCGTCCGTCACAGTCGATATCCCATGAGACATCTGCGACCGCGCGGTCATCCCATGAGCCAGAGGCGTCCAGGACGACCTCGCCAGGACCGGCTAGAACGACATCATCGCCCGCGTCCGCCACCGGGGCCCTTGTGTCGAGGGTCCAGTCGAGCCCGAAGGCGAACGAGAAATACGAAACGACCTCATCGCTCCTCACCTCCACCGCCATCTCTCGGTTCTTAGCGAACGAGGCATAGACCCAGTTGTTGCTCGAGATGATGGTCGATTCATCCAGGATGAGTCCCTTGTTGTGCATGATCGTGATGGGGCTCTCCTCCGGCATGAGGGTGAACGAAGGCGCTGCCCCCGACTCGAGGGCCATCGCCGACAACGACGACACGACCGCCGTGTTGCCATCGATGTTGTACCACGAGCCATCGAATATCCCTTGGACATCTCCGCCTTCGCGCAACACTCCCCCGATGGCGTCCACTATCGGATTCAGGACCGGCTCGTCGGACCAGCGCGTGCTCCAGACAGACTCGGCCTGGAACTGCTCGAACTTCACGTTGTGAGCAGCTGAGATCAATGGCACGATGAACGGTCCTTCGGCAGACGCGTCCGGGGAGATGTGCACGCTCACTGATGCCGTGGCCGAGTTCGCGCGAGGTTCCATCATGCCGACCAAGTGCTGGCTCTGGACCTCGCCTGGCAATGTCGCGTCCAGATCGCACCTGGGGTCCTCGAGCCACGGCCACACATCCGGGCGGTCCAGGCGGGAGTCATCATCGAACACGGACGACATGAATGAGGCGATGACTGGGTCCTTCACCGATACGCCCCAGCCCCTGTTCCCGAACAGCCGGTCCACCGGCACGCCGTCCTCGACGAAGTTCTCCGAGAGCGCGACCATGATCTCATCATCCACGACGATGTACTTCGCGTGTAGAGCGCCCACGTGTCTCACCACGCCGTCCTCCAGGTCCCCGCCGAGGACCCTCACATCGACCCCATCCGACGCCATCGACGAGAGACACGAGACCTCCGCGAGGCTCATGCCTCCGACGGGGAGCGCATCGACGAGCACCCGGACGTCCACACCCCTGACGAAGGCATCTGACAGGCACCGACAGACAGAGGACGATGACAGCTCGTATGAACACAGCATTATGGCGTGCTCCGCACCGGAGAGCACCTCGAGTACCGACTCCAGAGAACAGTCAGGGCTTGTGAACGACGTCACGCATCCAGCGGAGACATCCGACGATACGACGGCATGATCCGAGTAGCCGTACCTGAACTCCCTGAAATGAGTCCAATCATCGGCGGTGTCAGTGTCCAGAGAGCCTTCCGACGGCAGCCTGAGGGCGACCTCGCCCGTCCGAAGCGCTGGAACGGGGTCGCTATACCAACCCGAGGCAGGAGGGGCGGCGGAGCCGAACACGACGACGTCCGCGGTC
>DUKU01000095.1:0-1981 GCA_013329135.1 Thermoplasmata archaeon | reverse complement strand
GACATCCAATCGACGACCGTGATGTCCGGTGGCATCCCATAGACCGACGCATACGACGACGCGTTCTCAGACATGGAGAGGGTCTGTCCCGGGAGGAGCACCCCTCCAAGGAACCTGATCGCACCCTCACCGTCGCTGACACTCCAGTTGAAGAGGTTGACGGCCTCGGAGCCACGGTTCGACAGTACCAGGTACTCATCACCGTTGGCCGCGCAAGGGTAGAACTCCGCGATGACCAACGACGGTGAAGTCCCGTCCAGGACCGCACCTGGGATAGTCACGGCTCCCGAGACCGGATGCACGCCCCCCGCTCCGAGAATGAAGAGCAAGGCCGATGACACCACAACGGACCGGAAGGCTCGCATCGGACGGAACAGGGCCACGCCTAGTCAAATGACCCACTGCTACACGTAGCCTAGACGTCAGCGGAGGCCGGCCACGAGGTCCATCAAGACCGCGCGCTTGTCCTTCGCCTTCACGACGCCGCTGGCCAGCAGGACGCCGTCGGAGCCGAGCTCGAGGGCTTTAGAGACGTCCGCACGGCCCTTCACGCCCGCGCCACAGAGTACCGCGACCTCGGGCCTCACTGAGCGGATCGCACGGACCGTGTCGCTCACTATGCCAGGATTTGCCGTGGTGACGGATATGTCCCCGCCTATGAGCTCCGGAGGCTCGACCGCGACCGCGTCCGGCCCCATCGCGGCGCACGCGACGCTGACGCCGGGGTTGTTGGTGCAGACGATGGTCGCCAGATGCAGGGACCGGGCAAGGCCTATGAGGTCGTGTATCTCGGCCACCTTGATCCTCCTCTCAGAATGGTTCAGGAGTGTGCCCGACGCGCCGGACGCGCGGAAGTTCTCAAGAGTCACATGCCCGGTCGTGTTGCCAGGGCGGACATCGTCCGCGTGCTGGGCGTACACCGGGATGTTGACCGACGAGGCGATGAGCGCCAGGTCCGGCAGCGGGGGCGCGACTATGATCGACGCCCCGGTCTCGTGGGCCACAGCTTCGCACAGCTTCGCAAGGGCGAGGGCCTCCTTCCCGCTGGACTCGAGGTATGTCTTGAAGTTGACCACGATCACGGGTCTCTTGAGGCTCACGTGACCCAGCTCCTTCACTCGAGCGGCTTCATGCGCGGCTCGAGCTTCTTGAGTATCTCGGGCCTCGTGGTGTATTCGAGTTCGTCAGGTGATACGATGCCCGGCATGAACGGCCCGTGGCCCCTCATGTACATGGACATCTCCATGGCCCTGTTCCTCACGATGTCCCACTCGTGACCCGCGAAGTAGTCGATCGGGGAATGCTCGCCTGGCTTCAGTCCAGGTGCCTCAGCGCCCTGAATCCTGCCGTTGTTGATCTGAATGCCCAGCGAGCAGACCCTCGGCGGACCATCATGATACGTCGGGTCTGAGTCGGCGACCGCGCAGGGGTACCATGCACCGTAGTGGGAGCCTCTCATCCAGCCCGCGACCAGCGCGGGGAACGCGAAGGGCTGCAGGACCTCGCCGACCGCCGGGAGCCCTGACTGGCACCGGACCAGCATCACGGGGTCGTCCTTGCCCACGTACTTGCCGGCCAGCATGTTGAGCTTCTCCGTGGACACGACCGCGGCCACGCCGATGTCCCTGTGCATGACCCTCTTGACGGCGAACCTCGTGGTGTCCCCCAGGAGCGCGAGTATGTCATACATCTCCGCCGGGGAACTCATGATGACGCTCTTGTGGTCCACGACATCGACCACCTCGAGATCGTACCCTATGTGCGCCCTCGGATCTATCACGAGCCCCGTGGTCGTGAACGCATCCATGAATATCCTCGAGATCGGGAGCGAGTAAGCAGACGGGCCGCACTTGTCGGCCATGAACACGAGCATCGGCTCGGTGGGACGCTCGACGAACTCCATCTCGGCGGCGCCTGGGCCCATGCCCCTCACGTTGCCTGAGAAGGCGTCCGAGAGCAGGTCCTGTCCAGCCGCGTACAG
>DUKU01000048.1:6428-7296 GCA_013329135.1 Thermoplasmata archaeon | reverse complement strand
AGGCGAAACTGAGAGATACCCCCGGGGCCGTATCTGTTTCTGGTTCTACCGATGCTGACGCCAACGCACCTCATAGTGGTGGTCCTCGCGGCCATGTTGCTGAGGCTCAACCGGGACGAGTGGTTCATCGCGCTCCTTTTCGGAGTGGTCATCGACGCCGACCACCTGTTCGCCTTGCCGCGGTACGTGGCGGACAACGGATGGGCCGCTCTGCTGAGGCAGTCGTGGGACGACGCCTCTGGCCTCCCGTGGAAGTCGTGGTTCCACTATCCGATGGCAGCCATCGTCGTCGGATATCTGTCCATCGGCTGGAGGCTCGCTCTTCCTCTCTCCCTCTGGGCCCTGCACCTGGGCATGGACGGGCTCCAACTCATGCTCGGAGACCTGAACACTCTCGTTGAGTCCGCGCTGCTCATCGGGTCCACGTCCGGAGTCATCTTCTTGGCGTATTCCCACTGGTCGCTGATGACCGGTGGGTCCGGGCTGAAGGCGTATGCGGCCTTCATCGCGACTTCGTCGAGGTCCAAGCTCTCGAGCCTCAAGGGGATCATGTGAGAGTGCGCTTGTAGAACCTCACGAGGAATATGACCCAGACGACCTCGAACACTATGCAGATGGTGGCCGGGACGGCCACGATAGGCTCGAAGAGCGCGATCGCAAGGGTCGCGGTCAGTCCGAGGTTCTTGTAACTCGCGAACAGGACATGCGGTATACGTTCCTCCTTTGGGACCCCGCGCGCACGGAGCAGATACTCGGTCCCCAGCCCCGTCCCGAAGGTCCTGACGATCGACGCGACGGATATCGCGGCGACGATCCAGAGCTCCTCGAAGAACGCCTCTCGGTTGGAGCCTGCGACGGCGAATATGAG
>DUKU01000048.1:5501-6250 GCA_013329135.1 Thermoplasmata archaeon | reverse complement strand
CCCATGGGCAGGACGATCAGCAGGAGGAGCGATGTCACGAGGCTGCCCACCGATACAGCAGAGCCTATGAGTGCCAGTGATATCACCGGCATGAGGCCGAGCGCCACGATGTAGTTGACAGATGTGGAGAACAAGGCCTTGGAGGTCCTCCCGCCCATGATGGTGGTGAAGGGAACGACTGACACGGCGGACGGGGCGGCGGCCATTAGCACCCAGCCCCACCAAAGGTCCTCGGGGAACATGCTCCCCAGAGCCAGGATGACCGCTGTGAGCATGCCGTAGTTCAAGGCGAGGGCGACGACCGCATCCTTCACGTGGTCCCTGCTCCGGGCCTCCCCTAGCCTGACGTTCGAGAGCGAGAGCGTCATCAGAATCGCCAACGACGCCATCGACAGTTCCTTCGTCAGGACCGGGAAGCCGCCGAGCAGTATGCCGAGTACAAGTCCCAGAGCCATCATCGCGCTGTAGCTCTCCAGTATCTTCGTCGGCCCCATCGTCGAATCCGAGGACCGTGCCGGTACAAATATGCTTCTCGGTCCGGTGTCCCAGGCGCCACCTAATCCTTTTTATGCAGGCTCCTTCATCGGTGGGCGATGAGCCTGGTCGAATGGGGCACAGATGTAATCCTCGACTTGATCTCGACCCTGGGTTATCCGGGCATCTTCCTCCTCATGACCGTTGAGGGAATACTCACGCCCATCCCGAGCGAGCTGATAATCCCGTTCGCGGGATACTTGGCCGCGGAGGGT
>DUKU01000048.1:2213-5390 GCA_013329135.1 Thermoplasmata archaeon | reverse complement strand
ATAGGAAACACCGTGGCCTACTTCATCGGCTACCGCGTGGGACGCCCATTGATCCAGAGATACGGCAGGTACATCATGCTCAACGAGAAGGACCTCGGGCTGGCTGAGAGGTGGTTCGCCAAGTACGGCGATATCGGCGTCCTTCTAGGCCATGCGATTCCGGGCGTCCGCTCCTTCATATCGTTCCCTGCGGGAATAGGCAAGATGCGCCTGAGGAACTTCGTCGTGTTCTCCACCGTCGGGGCGCTCATCTGGACGACCGTGCTCGCTGTGACGGGATATGTCCTTCTGGATGAATGGCGCAGGTTCGCGGACACGACTGATAACATCGACCTCTATGTCGTCATCGCTGCGGTCGCGATCATCATCGGCTATCTGTATTGGACCAAGAGGCGGGCGCGGTCGGGCGGAGAATGAAGTCATCTCTGGCTGTCTGAGCGGCTCGGTCCGTTCTAGCCGTAGTAGTACTCGCCCCCGCCCTTCTGTTCCCGGTCGAGCCTCGAATCCTTCTTGTTTATCCTTGGCCGGGAAGTGTCCTGGTCGCGCCTGAATGTGATGTCCACATCCTTGAGGAACCTGTTCATCCCCTCGCGCATGTCCATCGGCCCCTCCGCCTGACCCTTGGCCGAGGCCACCCCTGAGAACACCATGAGCGAGTCGGATATGAGATCAATCATGTACACGTCGTGGTCGACGACCACGGCCGACTTCCCGAGCTTCTCGATGACCCTCCTGATGGTCTTCGAGGTCGTCATCCTCTGGGACGAGTCGAGATACGCCGATGGCTCGTCGATCAGGTAAATGTCCGCCTGTCGGCCAAGGCATTCAGCGATCGCGACCCTCTGAAGCTCCCCTCCTGAAAGGGTGTCGACGTCCTTGTCCATCAGGTACTTGAGGCTGAGCGGATGCGCCACCTCCGCCTGGAAGAACCCCGCGTCGAAATCGTTGCCCAGGGATGTCCGGAGCATGTCCCTCACGGTGCCCTCGAACTCGGGCTTGATGTACTGGGGCTTGTAGCTGACGGTCGCCTCGCCCGAAACCTCACCTGAGCTGGGCGCGATCTCCCCCGCAAGCACCTTCACGAAGGTCGTCTTGCCGGTCGCGTTCGGGCCCACGGCGCCGACGACCTCGCCCTTCCTGATGGCACCGGCGGAGACGTGCAGGCTGAAGTTCTTGAAGCGCTTGCTGAGCGCGGAGAATGTCACGAGAGCCGCGGATTGCCAGTCGCTCCTCGGCGGCCTCTTCTCGAACTTGATCTCGGTGTCCCTGAACCTGATGTTCTCCTCCCTCAGGTATCCTTCGAGGTACACGTTGATGGCGGTCCTCACGGGCCTGGGCTGAGCCATCACGCCGTACGCCCCCTCGGAGCCGTACATGATGTGGACGAGGTCGGCCAGGAAGTCGATTATCGCGAGGTCGTGCTCTATGACCACGACCTGCTTCCTCATGCTGAGGTCCTGGACCACCTTCGCGACCTTGAGCCTCTGGAATATGTCGAGATACGACGACGGCTCGTCGAAGAAGTATACATCGGCGTCCTTGAGCATCGTGGCCGCGATCGCGACCCTCTGCAACTCTCCACCGGAGAGCTTCGATACCTCTCTGCCGAGTATGTTGTCAATGCCGAGGAGTTCCGCTGTCTCCTTCAGCCTGGAGCTGTCGTCCACCTTCGCGAGGAGCGCCTTGACCTCGCCTTTGTGCACTGCTGGGAGCTTGTCGACGTACTGCGGCTTGAGCGCGGTCCTGGTCTTGCCATCCGCAAGGCCTTTGAAGTACTCGCGGAGCTCGGTGCCAGCGTACTTCTCGAGCACCTTCGTCCAGTCCCCAGGGCGGTCGAAGTCGCCCAGGTTCGGGACGACCTGGCCCGACAGGATGGATATCGCGGTCGTCTTGCCGATGCCATTCGGTCCCAAGAGGCCTATGACCTGGCCGGACCTGGGGGAAGGGAGCCTGTACAGCCTGAACGAGTTCTTGCCGTACTGGTGCACGAGCTCGCCCACGAGCTCCTGCGGCAGGCCGATGATCTTGATCGCCTCGAACGGGCATTTGTGGACGCATATGCCGCAGCCGACGCACAGCTCCTCGGCGATTACGGGCTTCCCCGAGTCGCCCATGGCGATGGCGTCCACGCCCGTGCGCACGGGCGGGCAATAGCGTATGCACTCTTGGCTGCACCGCTTCGGCTGGCATCTGTCCTTCAGAAGGACCGCTATCCTCATCGGGTTGGGTTAAGGCGGGTCCGTTTAAAAAAGTATCAGCGACTATTCCTTCAGGCCCCGCTCGATCTCCTGGACCAAGGGCTCGATATCCAGCTCTATGTATCCCACCGTCTGCACGAGCTCATCGGCTTTGAACTTCTGACCGTAGGACCATAGTTCCCTCAGATAGCTCCCGGCCTTGTCGCTCAGGAACCACTCCTCCCCGAACTTCTCCACCAAGGCCGCCCTGAGCTGCCCCTCGAACACCCACGCGCGCAGGTACTCCGCGCAGTAGAATCCGTCGTCCACGTCCTCGAGGAAGTGCTTGTCCGTGTGCTTGAACCTGAGGGCCTTCTGCAGAGTGGATCTGTAGACCTCGCCCAGCTCGGGCGACACCTTGGCCTGGTGGAGCTTCATCTCGTACACGAGCTTCGACGCGTACCTGCGCAGGAACATGAGCTTGTTGACGAGGGCGAAGCGCACATAATCTCCGGAATCCTCGAATCCCAGGTACCTCTTCAACCACAGCCTGTCATTGACGAGATAGTTGAACAGGAACGCGAAAGCCTCCGTGACGGAGTTGTCGCCGAGGTACCGGTATTCCGCCGGGAGCCGTCTGTCCGTGCTCCCGAAATGCCATGCGTGCCCTCCCTCGTGGAAGAACGATTCATAGTCCCGCCAGCCGCCCATGGGCTTGATCACGAGCTTCACGTCGTCGGGCACCTTGATGGGAGCGCAGAACGCCCTCGGGGTCTTCTTCTCCCTGTCCTCGGTGTCGATCGTGATGTTCCCATAGGACTCGGGGTCCATACCCATCGCTTTGAGCGTCTCGAAGAACGCCCCTACGAGTCGATCCTTCGAGAAGTACCGGTCGTACTCCTCCCCTTTGAACGCGTAGGGTATGTCACAGCTCCACGCATCCGACAGGGGAAGTCTCGCCTTATCTCTCAGGATCTTGTCCATCTCCTCCACATACAGC
>DUKU01000048.1:0-2065 GCA_013329135.1 Thermoplasmata archaeon | reverse complement strand
CCGGAGCACATGTCCCTGTAGTTCTTGAACGCCAGTTCCGAGGAGGTGTCGTGAGCCTTCGCCATCCGCTCCAGAAGTACGGTGTTCAGCTCAGTCATCGTGTCTAGTTTCGCCTCGAACAACTTGTGCCTGGTCTCCGGGTCGGGCTCGTTCCTCAGTCTCACGGGGACCATCCTGTACGGGATGTCCTCGCCCCCAAAGGCGATGGTGGTCTTCGCCTCCCATGTGTTGACCTTGTCCGTGAGCGCCTTGACGGCGCTGTCGACGTACCCCATGGTGGAGAACGCACGCAGATACCTCTGCCAGCGCCTGTCCTCCTCCGGCGGGACGTCCTCGCCCGCCTTGACGACGGCCTCGATGGCCCGCGTCGAGAACAGGTGTGAGTACTTGTCGTATATCGGGACGGTGCTGAGCTCGTCCTTCAGGCCGGCGTAGTTGCCGTAGAACTCCGCCATCAGTTCGCTCTGGAAAGCCTCCAGATCTCCCCTGACCCGGCCAAGTTCAAGCGAGGCCATGGAGCCGAAATCACCCTCATCCGGTATATTCGTTTCCGTCCAGACGCCTTCGGGCAAGCCATTGGCCGTCTTGTGAGGACAAGGCCAATATCATAAAATATCTCTCCGCACCCTACTCGGGGCACTGGCAGCCAGTTGGCCGTCCAGGGTGTGCCCGATCATGGAATACGAGACCGTCATGGCGTTCATCGCGATCGGTTCCATCATCTTCATCGGGTTCTTCGGAAACATGTTCTTCAACAGGTACAGGATCCCCGATGTTCTGATACTGATCATACTGGGTATGTTCATCGGACCGGACATATTGGGCAACCGGTTCGGCCTCGTGACCGACCAGACGATGTTGGACATTGACACTTTCAAGGACCTGTTCCTGTCCGCTGCTCTGGTCATCATCCTGTTCGACGGCGGACTGTCGCTCGATGTCAGGACCGTCCTGGAATCGATGCGCATGACCGCGGTCATGTCCATCCTGACATTCATCGTCGAAATGGTCGCGATCGCCACCGTCCTCCACTTCATCATGGACATCGACTTCATGGTATCCTTGGTGCTGGGATCCATCGTCGGGGGCACTACTGGCGTGGTCGTGATACCGCTCGCCAACAGGATGAGGATCAAGCCTCGTACGAAGTCCATGCTCATACTGGAGAGCGTCATCACCGACGTGCTTGTGATAGTCACCACGCTCACCATCATATCCGTGGTGGAGATCGGGGAGGTCAGCCTGCTCACCGTGTCCACGGAACTCGCCATCAAGTTCGTCGTTGGCGGGATCGTGGGCCTGGTCGCAGGCATCCTTTGGCTCTATGTACTCGAGAAGTTGCACAACCAGCCGCTGTCCTACATGATCACTGTCGCGGCACTGTTCGTAGTCGCGGGCGTAGTCGAGCTTCCCCCGGTCAGCAGCTCGGGGGCGGTCGCCGCCCTGCTCTTCGGCCTCGTGATCGGGAACAGGAAGTTCATGAGGAACCGTCTGTCGTCCCTGTCGCTGACGACCTTGACAGAGGACCACATCCACCATTTCCACGCGGAGATCACGTTCTTCGTCAGGACCTTCTTCTTCGTGTACCTCGGCCTGTCATTCAATTTCGGGACGTTCACAGAGATCCATCTGGTGGCCGGACTCCTGGTCATCAGCATAATCGTGCTCGCGAGGAGGCTCACCTCGATGATGGTGTGGAAGATGGGGGAGATGGAGACGGTGGATGCGAACGCCGTGTTCTCGATGATGCCCAAAGGTCTCTCCGCGGCGGTGCTCGCCACTTTCCCGGCCGTCGCGCTCGCGGGAACAGATGTGTGGCAGGAGAGCTACGGCGCGTTGTTCCTCAACGTGACCCTCCTGGTCATCCTCGGCACGACCGCCTTGGCCACCATCTTCAGCTTCGCGACCGAGAAGGGCATCGACCGGCGGGACAGGCAGGCGCTCAGGAAGAGGCTGATGGAATGAGCGCATGTGCATGGGGCATCCGGCACCCCCGCCACATTTAATAGCGCCGCGTTTCATGGTGGACGGCTGGTCCACATGGCTAGGGCATTTGGGGGCGTCG
>DUKU01000069.1:5667-7413 GCA_013329135.1 Thermoplasmata archaeon | reverse complement strand
TACGACCTCGTGATATCCCATCTAGGGGACGAGAGGGACGCCGTCGCCGGCGTGCTGGGGGAGCACATGGACACGTCCGGGGGAGACCCAGGTTCCAGGTCGAGCCTCGACCTGCTCGAGCAGACCCTGAGGGAGCATTGTCCCGAGACGAGGGACGCGAGGAGAGGCGGCAGGGCGTTCGAGGACCTGCGCTCAATCTGCAGGTTCCAGTTCGGTAGCGCGGGGGACGAGCTGTGCGCAGGGGCGGATTCGTTTGGCAGGTGGCCGTTCGTCAAGGTCGTCAGGGGCGGGTCCCAGCTCGGCATGCTGACCCCGGACCGGGGCATGGTATCACTTACGGTGGATGGCGCACAGGCGCTCGCGCGCTCGGGCGCGTACTGTGTGGAGATCGAGGACTTCAGGCCGAAGGGGAACCTCTTCGCCGTCGGAGTGGAGGATGCCAGTCCCGAGGTGAGGGTCGGAGACGATGTCGCCGTCGTGCATGATGGTGACGTCAGGGCCGTCGGGGTGGCGAGGATGTGTGCTGCCGAGCTGCGCATCGCGCAGAGGGGCGAGGCGGTCCACATAAGGCACGCGGCGTGAGGGCATTTTCGCTTTGCCAGACTACTTTCGTGCACCTCTGGGTGCGAGCTTATTAACCCAGGTTTCCCGTAGAGTGTTCTGCGAAGGTGAAGTGAATGGTTGATGCGGATCACTACAGCTGGGAAGAAGTATACGACCTGCTCGGATGCGAGTCCGAGATCGAGGCAGTCGCTGACTATTAACGCCATCCCGGATAGGTAGGATTGGATGCTCCCGCCTACCTATCAACCCGGGATCCGTATCACGGGGCCGTCGCAGACCGGATTGTCGCGGTGGCAACTATTTTAATCGGGTCGTGCAATGACACACGGAAACCTTACAAGGTCGATGCGATGATCACAGAACCTTGCTGTCCCGGCAGGACCGTCACGAAACGCATATCCATTGGCGGACGCGAGATAGGCATAACAGGCCTCGACGATGTTCTCGACGCAGGGTTCAGGCTCGGACTGTCTCATGAGACAGCCATAAGAGATGCCATGATGAGAGAGCTCAGGGAACGCAACTACGTCCCGCGAGGGGCCGAGAAGGAGTACGAGGACGGCATCTGGGCGGCATTCTCAGAGGTCAGGGACCGCCGCATGAAGGGCCTGTCCGACCGCGAGCCGACATGCAGGTGCGGAGAGACGGGGCCAGGAGGGAACTGACATGGGCGAGAAGTATCACGGGATTCCCAGAGAGGAGATACAGTGGTTCCCGACAATCGACCGTGAGAAGTGCACAAAGTGCGGTGTATGTGTCGAGTTCTGTCACCAGAATGTGTTCTCATGGGTGGACGACGACCCTTCGGTGTCCAATCCGTATGGATGCATCGTCGGCTGCACTGGCTGCGAGGGCAGGTGCGAATCGAAGGCCATATCGTTCCCTGGCATGAGGAAGATTACCGAAGAGCTCAGGAAACTCAAGACCAAGTACTCTGAAAAGGGACCGTGATACCCTGCAGGAGCCGATCCCCGAGCCCAGCAGTTGTCCGTTGCCGGGGAAGAGATTGTCCTTCTTGAACGAGTTCCTGACGGCCTGGATATTCATCGCAATGGCCATCGGCGTCGGCATAGGATATCTCTATCCGGGCATCGCGGATGTGCTGGACTCGATGCGGATAGACACGGTTTCTCTGCCAATAGCGATCGGCCTCCTCGTGATGATGTATCCGCCGCTCGCGAA
>DUKU01000069.1:3797-5492 GCA_013329135.1 Thermoplasmata archaeon | reverse complement strand
TCCCTCTTGCTCAACTGGGCCGTGGGACCCGTCCTCATGTTCGTGCTCGCCTGGACGTTCCTCCCCGAGCCAGATATGGCGCCCTATCGATGGGGGCTCATCCTTGTCGGCCTCGCGAGGTGCATCGCAATGGTGCTCGTGTGGAACATGCTCGCCGAAGGCGACTCCGAGTACTGCGCGGTGCTAGTCGCAGTCAACTCACTGTTCCAGATTGTGATGTACTCCGTGCTCGCGTACTTCTTCATCACGGTGATGACACCTGTCATCTCCCCATCCGCCGAGGTCCTAGTGGTCGACATCAGCATGGTCGACATCGCCAGAAGTGTGCTCATCTTCCTGGGCATCCCGTTCGCCGCGGGCGTCACCAGCTGGTACCTGTTGCGGCGCAGGAAAGGAAGCGAGTGGTACGACAGAGTGTTCGCGCCCAAGATCAGTCCTCTCGCGCTCATTGGCCTGCTGTTCACGATTGTCATCATGTTCTCGCTGCAGGGAGAGCACATCATAGAGAATCCGTTCGATGTCGTCCGCATAGCGGTCCCGCTGGTGACCTACTTCCTCCTCATGTTCTTCATCAGTTTCGCTCTGAGCCATAGGCTCGGGCTCACCTACGCCCAAGGGGCCACTCAGTCGTTCACCGCAGCCAGCAACAACTTCGAGCTCGCCATCGCGGTGGCGGTGGCCACGTTCGGCATCGCCTCCCTGGAGGCGTTCGCGACGGTGATAGGCCCCTTGATGGAGGTGCCAGTCCTGATAGCCCTCGTGAACGTGTCCCTCTGGATCAAACGCAAGTACTACGACCAGCTCGGGATGCCTGTTCGCCGCAGGCTCAGCTCAGCGCAAAAGGATTAATTAGGCCGAGGGTGATTGGGGCCCAGCGGGATAGCTGGGATGCACTAGTGGCATGGCTGTCGGGACAGCTTGCCACATCTGCGCGCAGTACCTGACCAGGGTACACGCCATGACGAACTACGGACCTGGTTTGAGGGCACTGGCAGTGATGTCAGGAGGCTATACGACCATGAAAGACCTTAAGCGAGCCGAAGGCCTGCCGGCTCGCGTTTTCGTTGTGGATGACGAGGACTTCATACGTGACCTGTACAAGGACATGTTCGAGTCCCGGGGGCACACGGTGTTCTCGGCCAGGAGCGGTGACGAGGCCGTGAGACTGATCCGGAGCATGCCCTCGAAACCCGATGCCATCATAATGGACCACAGGATGCCTGGCAAGGACGGCATCGAGACGACGAAGGAGATCAAGACCATCGACCCGAGCATCCCGATCATATTTTCCAGCGCGGACGAGACCGTCCGGGAGCAGGCCATCAGGGCAGGGGCCGTGTCGTTCTGGACAAAACCGTTCCCCATAGCAATGCTCATAGACGCGACCATGGACATCGTGAACGCCAGGAAGAGGCTCTACTGAGGCCTACTCCATCTTGTACCGCAGCAGCCCTGCGACCCCGCCCAGCGATTCCAACCTGCGGCCGGCTTCGTGCATCGAACTGATGATTGCGAACTCGCCCCTCGCATCCTCGACCGACCTGAGCAACCTCTCGACCGATGGAGTCCGTACCTTCGTGTCCAGCACAAGCAGGAGACGCACCGCCCCCGCGGAGACAGCGTTGGCGACCGAGGCCTCGCCGTATGCGAACATCCCGTCCTTGCCTATCTCGGCGAACAGTTCCTCGACCATGT
>DUKU01000069.1:0-3556 GCA_013329135.1 Thermoplasmata archaeon | reverse complement strand
GGCCGCCTCCGGCATCTTCTCCCGGATGCGCTTCGAGAGGGCCTCCTTGAGGAAACCAGGGCCGAGCACGATCAACGGCTCGTCCTTGTAGATCGACCTGAGCTTATCCACTACCTCGTCCAGGTACTCGACCTCGTTGGGCTTCGCGTCGTACATCTTGCCCCCAGGGTTGCGAGTTATCGTGGCGTGCTCCTTGAGCCCGTACTCCCTCGCAGCAGCCACGACGGCTTCGGTGTCCTCGATGGATACGAACACGATCGAGGGTTTCTCGGCGGCCGCCACGGACCGCTTGATACGGTCGAAGTGGTGGGACCGCCACACCGGCTTGACGATGGTGATGTCATCCCCTGGGGACAACATGAGGGTGTGATGCTCGCCGATGTCCTGTGGGCCGGACACTATCTTGCCGAGTATCCTGAGCCTGTCGTCGGACTCGTGGAACTCGACCCTCTCGACACTGATGCCGAGCCGCATCCGCACCTTCTCCATCCTCTCGGTGCGGAGCTTGTCGGACAGCTCCTCCTTGCGCCGGAACGTCATCGCGAAGACCAGGTCCCTCTCGTCTATCAGGTTGGAGAGGTGCCAAAGGTCGTCGATGTTCTGCGGCATGAGCTTGATCTCGTTGCTCCTAGCATCCTGGTGGAGAATCTTCATCTGGTCCGCCTGCTTGATTGGGCTATGCGGATATCAACCCATCGAGGGGTTGCTTGGGCCATGTCAGCCGCCCCGGACGATGTCCACGACCTGCCCGCGGGCGCCTAAAGTTTATATTCTCTCTGGGTCATGCTCATCCTGCGTGTCAGAGGGGCTGTTTGAACCATGCCTGAGTATCTCGCGATAGAGAAGATTCTGGACGAGGTGCGGTCCATCCAATCGGTTTACGAGGCGACCGTCGTGTCAAGGAGCGGCATGCACATAGCCGGCGACAGCCCACGGGGAGTGCACCTCGAGACATATGTGGCGATGTCAGCCATCTTGCTCGGGGCGGCAGAGACCGCGACCGCCGAGATGAAGGACAAACTGCTGTACGTCTCGGTCGAACTCAACCGCGGGAAGATGGTGCTCACGAGCGCGGGCTCAAGAGCACTCCTTGTAGTCACTTCGAGCCACGAGATCCAGACGTCAGACCTCGCCAACCAGCTGAGGGTCATCGGAGAGAAGATCGCCAAGAACGTCTGAGCTCAGAGACGGTTCATACCGCCCCGGAGCCATTCTACGAGCATCTCGACGGAATAGATGACGCCTTCCACGTCTGTCCTGCTCCTGCCACCTGGCCGCGAGAGTCCTTTCCTCATCGAGTCCAGTACCTGGTCCTCGGTGAAGACATGCTCGAAGGATGTGTACGACCGGCCGATCTCTCGGAGCCTGTGTGCGTCGCTGCCTCCGGTCTGAGGCATGCCCATCCTCTCCGCGATCTTCAGGGCGCACCTGTTCGCTCTGGCGGAGTTCCCTCCGTTCAGGACCTCCAACCCGTCGAAGCTGACGCGCTCGGCGATTTCGAGCCCGATGCCCGAGGGGAACCTGACCGGATGAGCGGCGACAGCAATCCCTCCGACGGCTCTAATCCTGTCGACGGTCTCCGCAGCGGAGAGGCCACGTGGTATGACTTCCCTGACGCCGTATGCCAGCACATGGCCGTCCGAAGAGGAGCCCTCTGACCCCGTCACGACGAGGAGGCCCTCGGCCCGTCCGAGCGCCTGCGCCTCGAGGGAGCCCTTGATGGCATTGTGGTCCGTGATAGCGAGTCCGGCCAGGCCCAGCTGTCTGCATCTGCGCACGATGTCACCAGGGGATGCGGTTCCGTCCCTAGAATGAGCCGAGTGGATGTGCAGATCGAGCCTCATCTTATCTTCGCGCCCGCGGCAATCTCCCTGTCGAAGACCATCTTCGTGCCATCGGCCGCAGTGATGACCATGGCCTTGTCGCCGGCCAGGAACGCAGGGTACACCTTCCCCGACTCGCCCTTCTCGACGACGCACTGGACCTTCCGTCCCCCAACCTCCAGCACCGGTGGCGCGGTCGATTCGAAGGTCCCGGACTTCATGTCCAGCTTCTGGAACTCCTTGAAGCTGAGGAGCTTCTGGCCCACCTCGAGCCCACTCGAAACCTGAGTGCCCGCGGGGAGGTCCTTCTCAGGGGTCAACAGGGCAAGCCTGTCCCCAGCCTCGGCCGCGAGCAGCATGCCCTCGGACTTCACCCCCCTCAGCGTAGCTGGCTCCAGGTTGGTCACGATCACGAGCGTCTTGGTCTTGAGCTCGTCCGCGGTGTAGAACTCCTTGAGCCCACTGACGATCGTGATAGGTCTCCCTATGTCGATCGTCATGAGGTAGAGCTTGTCAGCGTTCGGGTGCTGCTGGACGTCCATGACCTTGCCGATCTTGAGGTTGAGCGCGGCGTACTTCTGGAACTCGCTCACCGAGGACGCCTCGACCTTGGCGAACTGCGGGGACGGCTTCTGCAGCTCCCTGCCCTCGTTGAGCGGCATCTCGATGGCCTTCCAGCCCGTCTCCTCGATCGTGGAGTCCATGCACAGCTGCTTCCAGATGGATTCGGACGAGAACGGCATGAACGGATATGCCATGACCGCGAGCGCCTTCGATATCATGAGACTCACGTGGAGCACTGTGCCGCACCGCGCCTTGTCCGTGCCCACAAGGGACCATGGCGCGACCGCGTCGAAGTACTGGTTGCCGAACTGCGCGAAGTCCATGATCCCTTTGAGGGCGCGCCTGAACTCGCATGCGCCGAGGGCGGCAGAGACCTCCTTGCCCGCATCCTCGACCCTCCTCAGGGCGTCCCTGTCCCGGTCATCAAGGTCCCCTTTCTCAGGGACCTTGCCGTAGTTCTTGTATGTGAACGACAGCGTCCTGTGCAGGAAGTTGCCGTATGTCGCGACGAGCTCGTTGTTGACCCTCTGTCCGAAATCCTCCCATGAGAACTCGGAGTCCTTGGTCTCCGGCATGTTGGCCGACAGGTAGTACCGCACCACGTCCGGCTTGAACTTGCCCAGCAGGGACTGGAGGTCTATGCTCACGCCCATGCTCTTCGAGAATTTCTGCCCGCCCAGGTTCATGTACTGGTTCGCGGGGACGTCGTACGGGAGATTCAGTCCTCCGTGCCCCAGGAGCATGGCCGGCCAGATGATCGTGTGGAAGATGATGTTGTCCTTGCCGAGGAAGTAGTAGCTCCTGCACTCGCGGTCCTCCCAGAACCTCCTCCAATCCTCCGGCCTGCCCTCCGTGTTCGCCCACTCCTTCGTCGCGGAGAGATAGCCTATGACGGCCTCGAACCACACGTATATCCTCTTGTCATCGAAGCCGGCGACCGGCACCGGGACGCCCCATGAGATGTCCCTCGTGATGGGGCGGTCCTTGAGGCCCTCCTTGAGGACGTTGGCCGTGAAGGACCGCACATGCGGGCGCCAATGACTGCTAGACTCAACGTATCTGATGAGGTCGTCCGTGAAGTGGGACAGTTTCAGGAAATAGTGTTCCGTGTCCCTGAGCTCGGGCACCCCACCGCACAGCTGACATCGCGCATCGACGAGCTGTTCCGC
>DUKU01000105.1:306-2558 GCA_013329135.1 Thermoplasmata archaeon | reverse complement strand
AAGGCGCATTCGGCGCCCTTGGAACGTATGAGTGACTCGACCGCGTCGGCCAGAGCGAGCGCGCTCAAGCCGGGTCTTATGAGCGAGACCGCGAACTCCCTCGCATCCCGGGTGACCGCCCCCGCCTGTTTGTATCTCCTGAGCGCTTCGTCGCTAACGGAGGGCGTCCTCAATCTCCTCCTGAGACACGACACCCTTCCTGATGAACTCGACCTCGCCGTCCGAGACATCTATGATCGTGGACGGAGCGGAGTACTTGGTCTTCCCGCAGTCGATGCATATCTTGACATGGTCCTTGAGGTCCTTCTTAGGCATGTTGGCATCGGTCGGGTCCTTGTGCGAGTGAAGGTTGGCGCTCGTGGCAGTGATGGGTCCGAACCGGTCTATGAGATTCAGAGCAAGCGGATGCTCCGGTATACGTATCCCGACCGTGTTCGCGCCAGAGGTCAGGATGTCGGGTATGGTCGGTTTCTTCGTGAGCATGATGGTTATAGGCCCGGGCATGAACTTCCTGATCAGCTTCCTCGCGTTGTCGTTGAGCACGGCGACGCTCTCCATCATCTTCTCGTTGCTCACTGCGATGGACAGGGGCATGTCGAAAGGCCTGTTCTTCGCGACGAACACCTTCTTGACGGACCCCTCCTTGAACGGGTCCGCCCCGATGCCGTACAGCGTGTCTGTAGGGAACACGATCAGCTCCCCCGCCCTGAGCGTGGCCAATACCTCATCCATATCGCTCGGGGCAAGGTCGCACTTCTTGCACTCCTTCCTCTCCGGACACTTGATCACTTTCATCAGTACGCCTCTGCGATGTACCCGGCGGCCATGTCGAGATGCATCTTCGCGTCGCCCTCGGCGTACGACCCGTGGCCCGGGTACAAGTTCTTCAGTCCCAACTCCCTCAATCGGTTTACGGACGACCTGAGCTCTGCCAGGTCCCCGCCAGGAAGGTCCCACCGGCCCACTCCGCCGTTGCAGAACACCGTGTCTCCGACTATGGCGCTCGCGCCCACGGGGTCGTAGAGGGCGACCGAGCCTGGCGAGTGCCCGGGCATGTGGAGCACCTGCAGCTCGGTCTTCCCGAGCTTCAGTCTCTGTCCGGTCCTCAGCGGTTCGACCTCTATGCCTTTGAATCTCTGGCCGAACATATCAGACACCGTCAGCGACGTGTCCCCGGCCATGAGTGGCTTGGCCTCCGCCTCGTGCAGGTACAGCTTCGCGCCCGTGGCCTCCTGGAAGGCCTTCGCTCCGCCCATGTGGTCGTAGTGACTGTGCGTGAGCACGATCCTCCCGATCCTCTTCAGCGGAACGATGTTCGACACCTCCTCCAGAGCCGTATCTGCGTACATGCCCGTACCTGTGTCGACGAGCACGGGGTCCTCATCCTCCAGGAGGTAGACGTTGCTGTCGTACGCCACCCCTGCGACGTAGTGGACCTTCATCCCGTGAATCGGGATAGCACCGGTCTTATAAAACTTTGGCCTCTGACCCCGGACGGCCATTCGCCAGAGCCAGTGCTTGGACGAGGCTCATCCCTTCGCGAGGATGACCATGCGCTGCCTCTCCTCGAGGTTGACCGCAGCCACCGTCTTCGTGAGAGACAACTCCTCCGCCTTCGCGAGCCCTTCAAGCGCCTGGAGAACGGCGTCCTTGCTCGGCTTCCTGATGTCGACACCGGCCTCCTCGAACTGGTGCTGCACTATGAGCATGGCCTTCTCGAGGTCCCCGTACTGAGCGCAGAAGTCCTGGATGATGAAGTCGACCGCCTCCGACAGCGTCTGGGGCAGCTCCTCCGCGCCCTTGGGCCTGCTCGCGACCACTTCCGCCACCAGCATCTCGCCCAAGGTCGCGAACGCGTTCTCGACGTTCTCGCCCGTCTTGGCGCTCGCGAGGAATGTGGGATACTCCAGATTCTGGCCTATGGACTCGAGCACCGTGATGGCCATGGAGCCCTTGTCCGCGAGGTCGCACTTGTTCCCCACGAGGACCGTGGGCACCTTGCCGACGGCAGCCTCTATCTCAGGTATCCAGAAGGCCTCGAGGCTCTTGACCGTCTCGGGACGTGTGAGGTCCCCGACGAGGATCACGCCCTGGGCTCCGCTCAGGCTCGCGGTCCTGATCTTCGAATACTCCTTCTGCCCGAGGATGTCCCATATCATCATCCTCAGGTTGATGATCAGGTTGGGCTTCGTGAGCTGCATGTCCTTCTTCGAGACCTTCGTCCCTATGGTCGCGATGTACTTGTCGTCGAA
>DUKU01000105.1:0-184 GCA_013329135.1 Thermoplasmata archaeon | reverse complement strand
TTTCCGACGGCCCCGTCGCCCAGCAGGACCACCTTCTTCAGGAGCTCCTTGAGTTCCATCCAGGAGCGCAATAGGCTGTGGTGGGCTTAAAAGCTTTTTATGCGTCCGGAGGGGTCATCTGTACTTGCCTGCCAGGAGCTTCTTCATGATGATGTCGACACCCACCAGGTCGGACTTGTCGCCG
>DUKU01000009.1 GCA_013329135.1 Thermoplasmata archaeon | reverse complement strand
TAGTCCTGGCGGATCACCTCGAGCATGCTTGACCGCATCATCCTGGTTGTCAGAGCAGCGTTGCCGATCCCGAGAGTCATGGCAGGGAGGATGATGCTGGCGAAGCCGCCCGTGGTGCCCCCTAAAGGCAGAATGTCGAGCTCGACAGCAAACAGCCACATGAACAGTATGCCGAGCCAGAACGAGGGCATGGCATACGCCAGAAGAGTGAAGACCATGACGCTCCTGTCTCCGAGCGAGTTGTGCCTCAGGGCAGAGAATATGCCCAGCGGAATCCCAATCGAGTACGATATGCTCAGTCCAATCACCATCAGTTCCAGGGTCCTCGGGAGCTTCTCAGCGATGAGGTCCCCGACCTGGAGGTTCCTCGTGGTGAAGCCCACGGACACCCCCAGGTCACCGTGGACCAGCTGCCACAGGAACACCCCGTATTGGACGTAGGCCGGATCGTTGAGACCATATTTGTCCCTGAGCGCGTCCTTCAGCTCGGGTGAGGCGTGCGGGGGCGAGAGTGCGTTGATCGGATCCCCGGTCATGTAGAGCATCAGGAACACGATGAGTGTGGCGAGGAGTATGACTGGAATGGCAAGGATGATCTTCCTTATGACGTACGAAACAAGGTCAGCCAAACAGCCCACCCTCTTCGTGTCTGTATTCAGTTGTGCGCATCGTCCGCTTCGCTCCGCCCCATCATGCCATCAATGCCTGCCTTAAATGAAATGCGCGAAAGGGTTTGATGGTTTGGTGCGCGGTCACTTATTGATGTCGACGTCTACTATGTTGATGACCTGCTCCTGGCCCAGCGGATTGACTGCCCAGCCAGGCTCACCCTGGAAGGTCACGTAGTCGTGGACCGCGAATATCTGGTGCCAATATATGAGCGTGCACCAGGCGCCTTGGTCCTGCAACCTTATGAGCGCCGCAGTCGCGTTATCCGAGAACTCCTCCTCGGTCTCCGCGTACGTCCAGTTCACCACATAGTTGTCGAACACTTCATCCTCGTACCATCCGGTGTTGGAACCTTCGACGGCCCATGCACCGAAGTGCCAGTCGAGGATCTCCGCCCTCGGCCACGAGTACCAGAACAGGATGGCCTCTTGGGTACCATCCGCAGCCTCGTCCCTGAGCTGAGTCTCGGCGTATGGCGTGAGCGTCACGTGTACGCCCACATCTTCGAACTGGGCCTGGACGATCTCACCCATCTGGATGTCCTCACCCTTCTCGGTGGTCCAGAGGTCCAGGTACAGCTCTCCGGTGTCGTTCTCGAGCCACCCGTCACCATTGAGCGTGAAGCCCGCGAGCTCGAAGAGGTCCATCGCCCTGTCGACATCGTACGTGTAATTGTACTCCTCAGGCACTCTCTGCGACTCCGGAATCCATGGTGCTAGGCAGTTCACGCCCTCCTCACCGATGCCATGCCACACGGTGTTCAGTATCTGTTCTCTGTCCACCGCGTAGCAGAACGCCTTCCTCAGGTTCGGGTCGTCCCATGGATCCTTCTGGCAGTTGAACTCGACGTGGTAAGTGCCCTGCCCGCGCTCCGTGATCACCGTCACCTCATCATCGTCCAAGTACTCTTGGACCTTGCTGGGAGGCACTTGCTGCAACACATCGATGTCACCGCTCTCGAACCCGGCAAATCTCGTGTTCTGGTTCACGATAATCCTGTAGATGATCTTATCTATCTTCGCGGGCCCCTTGTTCTCGTACCACGAGAAGCCCCAGGTGTAGTTCGGGTTCTTGACAAGGGTGATGTGGTCTCCCGGTATCCACTCTTCGAGCATGAACGGGCCCGTGCCAATCACATGGCCGTCTTTTGTCCCGTAGAGATCGAGACCGTCCTCTTCAAGAGCCTTGGGCCACAACATCGACCCGTACAGGTGAGACAGGTTGAACTCCAGAGCGACGTCCGCCCATGTCAGGTTCAGGACCATGTTGTAATCGTCCTTGCACCAGATACCTGCATCGGGCCATCCGGTCTTGTTCTCGCAGCCGTAGACGGCCCAGAACTCGTACTGGACCCAGCTGTCATCCTGGGCGTAGTAGTTGATGATGTCCCTGACCGCTTCGGTGTTGAATGGCGTCCCATCGTGGAACGTCACGCCCTGTCTCAGCTCGATCTCGAAGGTCGGGTGGTCCGGGTCGTCCCGGTTCAGGTTCCAGTCCACCGCGAGTCCGTCCGCGTAATCACCGTTCAAGTCCCTCGTTATGAGCGTCTCATATATCAGCCCAGGCGGACCATACATCGCGCTGGTCTTGGCTGGGTCCATGGCCTGGACATCAGAGCTCATGGCGATCACGAGCACTTTCTCCTCATCTTCCCCGCCAATCAGTCCGAAGGCCCATGCCCCAACGACCGCGGCCACGATGAACACGGCCGCGATTATGACTGCCAACACCATCCGACTCTTTGGACGCACTGGCGCCGAGGCGGGCTTCGCTATCTCTTCCTTGGTCTCGCTTTCAGAACTCCCCAACTATACTCCTCCTTTCGAATGTGCGACCCGAGCAACGCCGGGGGCCCGCCAAAAAGATAACGGATGACCCAGGATGCTAGGTCCCTCTTTCCCTGGACTGAAAATGGAGTTGTCCGTATTTATAACAATACCCCCACCAAGCGATGCAGATACTGGCCGACCGCAATCAGGTGAATCCACGATGGATGCATCGGCCAATACGTCCTCGCCGAAACCTCGGTTCGGTGACACGTCATGGAAGAAGGACGACGATACATCGGTGAACCGCGAAGTTCCGTTCGTACTGACTGCAGCCTCAAGACCTCACCGTCCGCGCATCGACTTCCGGCCGCGCCTCGCGGGCGGCAAATCGAGCCGCATGAGCACCTCGTCGAAGTATATACGTCCTTCTCTCGCAGAACGGGGAATCCGAGCGCACTCTTCGAACCCCAGTTTCTTGTACAGTGCGAGCGCACGGTCGTTGTACGCGAACGCTGAAAGCTCAACCGTCTCAAGACCTCGGAATCTCCTTATGCCGAGTTCCATGGTCCGCCTCATCAACGCCTCCCCCACGCCTTTCCCTCTGATTTCCAGGTTGAGCGCGACGCCTATATCCGCCCTGTGCGAGTGCTTCCATGGGAGCCGGCTCATGTGACAGCTGCCGACTATTCGTCCGTCGAGTTCCGCGAGCAGCATC
>DUKU01000163.1:5001-9007 GCA_013329135.1 Thermoplasmata archaeon | reverse complement strand
CACCCGGGCCGACCATGACGGCCCGGGTGCGTGCCTTGTTTGGCATCGTGATGTCAACGGGGCCAGGTCATTGAGGCTTGGCACTACATGTAACACCCGACGGCTAGACAGAACGTGCACGAAACAAGGATAATATACACGGACTCCGCATCGGAAGCCAGTGTCTCTCTGCGACAAGTGCGGCAGGCAGGCGGTCATATTCGTTAGATACAGCGGCGCCCACCTATGCAAGGAACATTTCTCCGACTTCGTCGAGAGAAGGGTCAAGCACGAGATAAGGGGGCAGGTCGACCTGAAGGGAGGAAAGCGGCTGGCCGTCGCCGTCTCCGGAGGCAAGGACAGCACGGTCACGCTCGAGCTCCTGCACAAGATACTGGGACAGCGCAAGGACCTAGCGATGTGCGCGATCACGGTCGACGAAGGGATCGCAGGGTACAGGGAATCATCATTACCGATGGTCGCCCGTATGTGCCGCCGTTTGGGAATCGAGCATCTGGTCAGGTCGTTCACGGGACTGTATGGCACGACCATGGACGACATATCCAAGACGACAAGGGACCAGTCCACGTGCAGCTATTGCGGAGTCCTCAGGCGGAGGGCCATGAACTCCACTGCCCGGGAGTGGGGAGCGACCCATCTCGCCACGGGTTTGAACCTTGACGACACGGCCCAATCCATACTGATGAACTTTGCGAGAGGGGACGTCGAACGGCTCGCCAGACTGGGACCGCACAGACGGACCCAGCCGGGGCTCGTCCCTAGGATACAACCCCTGAGGACGATTCCTGAGAGCGAATCGCTCCTGTATGCGATGGTCAACGGGCTCGAGTTCCACGACATCGAGTGTCCCTACGCGCCGGAAGCCGTCAGGAACGCCTACAGGTCGGTCCTGGCCGAGCTGGAGGACCAGTTCCCCGGTACAAGGCACTCCATCCTGAAGAGTTACGACGACCTGCGCCCTGCACTCGAGGACTCATTCGAACCAGCAACCCTCAGGTCGTGCGGCTGTGGCGAACCGACCACCTCCGAGAGATGCAAGGCCTGCGAGTTGCTGGACACGCTCAAGAAAGGGTCTAGATGACCGAGTCTCGTGGGAACCACGAGCCGCAGTTCTTGCACACGTAGTCCTTGGTCGGGGATTGGGCGCCGCAGACCTCGCATATCTTCATCCCCGTCGGAAGGTCCTTGACATACGCAGAGGGCGTGTAGCCGATGTCGTCATCTGCGGTGACATCGAACTCCGCCGAGGACATCCGCTCGAACGAAAGAGTCGTGGCCGCACGTGCCGCCTTCATCTTCTTGGCATTCCGGGCCTGCTGGCGCATCTTCTCGGCATCGTCGACCCTCCTCTTCCTGGCCCGCTCCACCTCCGCGCGCCTGTTCACCGAGAAGGTCATGTACACCAGGAGGGCCTTGAGGGAGATGCCCGCCAGGACTATGTAGACGATCTTCGTGATGTCGAACCGCACGAAGTACGGCCCGTACGAGAACTCGGCGATGCCTCCGCCGAAGATCACGAACATCCACATGCCCACGAACGCCAGTCCGCACATGCCGAACAGCAGCCGCTTGTAGGTCCCCGGGCGGTGGATCGCCTCGAGCGTGCTCGACGCGACGATCATGCCGCCGAAGAACATGACGAAGGTCCCGATCTCGGACATGAAGGCCGTGGACAGCTGGGGATAGTTGCTTGTGACGAGGTCCACGAGAACCAGTGGCACGACTATGAACCTCAGGGCTTCGGTGAACGCGGTCCAGACCGCGTCGGAGAGCCTGCCCTTGCCGCTCATGCGCGACCCCCCGTCAAACCAGCCACCCCGGGTCGAAGGCTACTGTCTCGGTCACGGAGAACTCGAACACCTGGACGCTCAGGACCATCTGGTCCGGCACACCCGATAGGGGAAGGTCGAAGACCAGTGTCCCCGAGTCATACATCCCGAGGGTCACAGTCTCGTACTCGTGGGCCAACAGGTCCGTGCCGTTGTACAGATAGACGTTCAGGGAAGTGGTGCCCTGGAGTATGTCCGAGGTCACGACATGGTAGTCGATGAGGAGTAGCCCGCCCTCGCTCCTCGCGCCGTCGAAGGCGACCTCCTGGATGAGGGCGTCCCAGGGCACGCTGACGTTGTACTCCGCATAGAAGTGGACGAGCTTCATCGTATAGTAACACGAGACCTCGACCGCGAAGTTGAGGAAGTCGTCGTTGAACACCATCCACGTCGCACCCGACTCGTACATCTCGAGGAGCGGGAACGTGAAGTCGATCGAGTCAGAGGTGACGTGGCCGGCAGGGAGCGAGCCTATGTCGATCTCGCCTGAGTAGATAGGTGCGTCGGTGTAGTTCGTCACGCCATACCTGATCACGAGGTCGTCGACATCGTAGAACCCGCCATTGTCTATGGAATACGGTGCTGACACTGTGACGACGCCGTCGTCGTAGCCCCACACGACATCGCCTGGAGAAGGGAGGTCCACATTGAAGTCCCCGCTCGGAAAAGGCCACAGGCTTGTGAATACGAGAGCGAATATCAGCACGTTCACAAGGGCGATCGCCATCTGGATCGCGCGAATGCTTGTAGCCATCTCAGATCAGTTGGACACTGATTATGCTGTGCGGTAATAAAGATACAGTCGTGCCTATCGGGTGGTCGACTTCAGAGGTCGCCGTCGTACGAGGGGTAGTCGTAAGCCTCTTCGCCCTCGAAGAAACAGTAGTGGACCTTCGTGAACGACCGCTTCAGCTCCACCACGTCGGCCTTGACCGTCTCCGGGTCCTCGCCCCTCGCCACACGGGCGATGAGCTCGGCTACCGAGTCCATGTCCTTCTCCTTCATCCCGAGCCGAGTGACCTCCTGGGAGCCCAGCCTGATGCCCGATGGCCTGATGGGACTGGAGTCCCAAGGCAGGAGGTTCTTGTTGACGATGATGTTGGCGGCCTCGAGCGACTTCGCGACCACCGCACCCCCTCGGAACTCCTCGACATCGACCACGAGCGTGTGCGACTCGGTGAAACCATGTTTCTCGCAGAGCACGTCCATGCCCCTGGTATGCAGCGCCAGTGCGAGTGCTTTGGCGTTCCTCACGATCTGCTCCGCGTACGCCTCACCGAACTCCTTCGTTTCGGCGAGCGTCACCGCGAGAGCGGCGACGGAATGAAGATGGTGGTTGCTGGTCACCCCGGGAAATACGCCCCGCCTCAGGCTCGACTCGAGGCCGTCTTTGGCAAGGTCTGACAGGATCACGCCGTGCTGCGGGCCCGGGAGGGTCTTGTGTGTGCTCCCTGTGACCACGTCCATGCCCTGCCTCATCGGGTCCTGGAACCTCTTTCCAGCGATCAGACCGAGGACGTGGGCGCCATCGTACCAGGTCGTGCATCCGACCTCCGAGAAGACATCCTTGATCTCGTCCAGCGGCGTGGGGAACAGGTACACTGACTGGCCGAACAGAGCGACCTTGGGCTTGACCTCTCGTATCAGCCGCATCGCGCCCTGGACATCGATGTTCATCCTGTCCTCGTCGAACGGGTAGTTGAACGTCTTGACGCCGCGGAGGCCGGTCGCGCCGATCTTCGCGTGCGATATGTGTCCACCATCGGAGAGCGCGACCGTGGTCATCTTGTCCCTCGGCTTCGCGATGGCCATCAGGACCGCCAGGTTGCAGACGGTTCCAGAGGTCGGCCGGACATCGGCGAACTTACAGGAAAAGACCTCCTTCGCGAGAGACTCGCAGATGGTCTCGATCTCGTCCATGAATATGTTGCCCTGGTAGTAGCGCTTGCCTGGCAACCCCTCGGCATACCTGTTGTGCAAGTCGGAGTTCATTACCTCCCGGGCTGCCGGGCTCATGACGTTCTCGGATGCTATCAGTGGAATGGAGTCCTTGAACCAGGAGTTGTGCTTCCTTGTGAAGGACCTGACTGACTGGGCAATCTCCCTCGGACTAGGCACAAACTCGGGGAAACAATGACAGGCTAAAAAAGTATGCACCGTAATCGAACGGGCGGGTC
>DUKU01000163.1:2970-4759 GCA_013329135.1 Thermoplasmata archaeon | reverse complement strand
GCGATGGGTTGCACATGTTGCAGTGGAAACGGGGGTCTGCCGATTCCTAGATACCTATTTATAGACTGTACGACAATTTGTCGTACAAGGCTCCGCGATTGCAATGACTACGAAGACCGCACGCATCAATGTAAGACTGCCTGAAGAGGACCTCAGGGAGCTAGAGGCCATCAGGGAGAGGAACGGCCTGACGAGCGTATCGGACGTGTTCAGGGAAGCCGTCCAGACGTACCTCCACGACGAAGCTGGCACATGGAACTCTGACAAGGTCAGCGCATTGGTTCCGACAGCACTCATGGAGGATGTTGAGATGTTCATCGCCAGCGGAGACGCGACCGACATCTCACAGGCCGTGACGCTCGCACTTGCCGGATGGGTCGAGGAGAGGAAGCGCTACTACCTCGAAGGCAAGGACCTACTGCGCCAGAAGGTCTCGGAAGCGGTCGAGGAACGCAGCGCGAAGAAAGGGATGGGTCGCGCCGCGGACCGAATGCGTGTCCAATGAATGTCCAATGTGGGAACGGAAGCCTGCCTAAGGGACGGGGGACGATCAGTCGCCCCCGGAAGAACGGAAGAAGGGAAGGAAGGGCTGCCTCAGGGAGGGCAAGTGAAAGGCGAGAGGGGGAAATGCACCCCCCTCTCCGATGCCTTTTTCAAATCAACTAGACCGCGGGACACGATTACTGTCCCGTGAAGTCCATCACTTTTTCGCTAGAATCTTCTTGAGCGTCTCTATGGGTACGGTCGTGCTCGGATCCTCACCCCTGAGGATCGCGCTGTACACGCTCACATAGTCCCCCAACGCGACTAGGGACATCATCTGCGCGAGGGGGCTCTCACCCATCGCCTTGACCACGTGCGCTCTCGCACGCCCGCATACGATCACCTTGGTCGCTTCCAGGCGCAGTCTCATCCTGTCATCTGTCAGACCGTGGTCGAGGAATATCGCGGAGAAGCCCTGGCTCCTGGGGTCCGAGGACCATGGGACGATCTCGTTGTGGTCCATCTCGGGCAGCTCCGAACTGAATGCGAGGCTCTTCGCGTTCTCGTTCATCTGGTTCGCCCACCGCTTCGCAATCGGCGCGCTCATCCCGTGGCCTATGACGACGGGGACAGAGCCGTGGATCTCGTGGGCCATCCTCTTCGCAGCGTTGTCCTGGGTCCTCACATGTCCAGAGGACACCTTGTTCAATGCGGCCAGGACCCTGGAGGTCTCCTCGAGCTGCTTCCCCGGGGATGCGATGCCCGCACGCTCGACGATACCCAGGAGCGCCCCGAACATGTATCCGAACGAGGCCCGCGGAACCATCCCGGACGGGACCCTGACATGAGGCAGAGAAAGGGACTCTGAAATATCTGCGAGCTTGCCCCCGGACGAGACCGTCACGATCTTCGATGTCCTGCTCCTGGCGTCTTCGAGCATGCTCAGTGTCTCCTCGGTGTTTCCAGAATAGCTCGCGACGACCACGAGGGACTGTCGGCCCACGTGTCTTGGGAGGCCATACGCCCTCGCCACCTCGCACCTGACATCGCACTCGGTCGAGAGCCACGCCTTGAGCATGTCGCCTCCTATCGCAGACCCCCCGACACCGCAGATGACGACGCCATCGTTGGTGGCTTTCGGAGGTCCGGCGGTCCTACCGCGCCTGACCCCCTCACAGAGATGTTCGGACACTGCCTCGACGGAGCCCAGCATGCCCTCACTGTCGACAGATGCCATCCTCTTCGTATCGTCCAGCATGGCCTTCCGAAGTGAGGATGGGCGTCGGAGTATAAATTGGGTTGGCGG
>DUKU01000163.1:2242-2769 GCA_013329135.1 Thermoplasmata archaeon | reverse complement strand
CTTCGGACAAGGCCCGTGAGGGAGGTAGTTGAGATGGCCACAGACAAGAAGAGGAAGATGAAGGAGCGCGTCGAGGAGAGCGTGCCTGGGACCGGCATCGTCGAGGCGAAGAGCCTGAGGAAGGTCTACGACTCCGGGAAAGTCAAGGTCGACGCCCTGAAGGGAGTGAGCCTCTTGGTGAAGGAAGGAGAGATGGTCGCCGTCATGGGACCATCCGGGTGCGGCAAGACCACTCTGCTGAACTGCCTCTCTGGCCTGGACGACCTCACAGACGGACAGGTGCTCATCCGAGGAAGGCTCCTGACGGACATGACCGACCGGGAGCGGACCCGGTACCGGGCCGAGAAGATAGGGTTCATATTCCAAGCATACAACCTCCTGCCCGTGCTTACCGCAGTCGAGAACGTCGAGCTCCCTCTGCTCCTCTCGGGGACGGCGTCATGCGAGGCGAGGAAGAAGGCGCTCGAGTCGCTCAAGGCCGTGAGCCTCGAGGAGTGGAAGGACCACAAGCCCTCGGAACTGTCTGG
>DUKU01000163.1:0-2103 GCA_013329135.1 Thermoplasmata archaeon | reverse complement strand
ATCGTCTTCGCGGATGAACCGACGGGGAACCTGGACAGCGAGTACTCCAAGGAGATCATGGACATATTGAAGAAGCTCAACAAGGAGAACCGGCAGACATTCATAATCGTCACTCACGACTACAACGTCGGCCGGATGGCGGACAGGATCGTGATGATGAAGGACGGGGTCATCGAGAAGGACTTCGTCCCGGCGCCGTACTGAGGGATGGCCCATGGACACGCTTGTGCAGCTGACATTCATTGTCGCGTTGGTTCTGGCAGTCATAGGCCTGCTGGCGGCCAGGAGAAGGGTCTTCGCCAGGATGGCCGCGAGGAACATAGTGAGGAGGAAGAAGTACTCCGCCATAGTCATCGTCGGGCTCCTCATCGCGACGGCCATGATCTCCGCTGCCCTCGTCGTCGGAGACACGATGGATTACATCATCAAGGGCGATGTCTACAAGAGCACTGGGGATGTGGACATAGTAGTGGCCCAGGAAGATGACGCAGGCTTACACCAGTTCTTCAACGAGAGCGTGGCCTACGACCTCATCGACGGACTCGATGCCGGGGACATGCAGTACATCGACGGCATCGCCCCGGTGATACGCGAAGTGGCCACAGCGCTTGAGCCCGTGTCTGGGACATCAGTGCCGTCAGCATACATCTACGCATACGACCCCGACAACACGGTCAACGACCTCTGGAACGTAGATGGGAGCATCATCACGCGCGACCAGCTGATCGACGGCAAGACCGTGATCAACGAGGACGTCGCAGACAGCCTGGAAGTGGATGTGGGGGATTCGGTCCTGCTATATCCGAAGAACGCCGCTCCTCTTGTCCTCGAGGTCGCCGCCGTGGCGGCTGACGAGGGCATGGCGAACTGGCGGTTCGCAGATCTGCTGTTCGTCGACCTGACATATGCCCAGGAGAGCATCTTCCTCGCGCCTTCCATGATCAACGCGGTCGATGTGTCCTGTGATGGCGCGATGGATGAAGGATACCTGGTCACCGACGAAGCGATCCAAGAGCTTCAGTCGGAGATACCCGAAAGCTCCACATATGCCTTCGACGACGTGAAGAGGAGCGGGGTCGAGCAGGCAGAGTCGGTCTCGGACATGATCTCCCAGCTGTTCGTGCTCATGAGCTCGTTCACGATCATAGCGGGCGTCGCGCTCATAGTCAACATATTCGTGATGCTGGCCGAGGAGCGGAAGCCTGAGATGGGGATCTCGAGGGCCGTGGGCATGCAGCGGGGAGACCTCACACAGTCGTTCGTGTTCGAAGGCGTTGTCTACGCCCTGATTGCCTCGGCGATTGGCACGTTCGTCGGACTCGTCATCGCGTTCGTCATGATCAGCGCGTTCTCAGCAGTGATGGGTGCGGGAGGGATCGCCTTCGAGCTGCACTTCGAGTGGGTCAGCCTGGGTATTGCCGCGGCGGCGGGCTTCCTGATAACGATGGCGACCGTGGTCGCGGCCTCGTGGCGCATCAGCAGGCTGAACATCGTGAGGGCCATACGCGACATCCCGGAACCGATCCTCGCGAAGGCGGAGAGGAAGTACCTGGCGTCAGGGCTCATCGCACTCGCTCTCGGCGCGCTGCTCATCTACAGCGGCGCGGCGTCGAACCAGGCTGCCCCTGTGTACATCGGCATGACCCTGTTATCGCTCGGGGCAGCGATGGTGGCCGTCAGGTTCGTCAGGCCGAGATTGCCGTTCACGATCGCGGGTCTCTGGATGATCTACTATGTACTGGATCCGCTGGACATCGAGCTAGCCTTGTTCGGCGAGCTCCAGGGGAACATGGAGATGTTCATCATATCAGGGGTGATGATGGTCACCGGGGGCGTCCTCATGGCCATGTTCAACAGCGATCTCATGCTGGCCGGGCTCGTCAGGGCGTTCGGAAGGGGCAGGAACCTGCTCCCCGTGTTCAGGGCTGCCATCAGCTACCCCATGAACAAGAAGTTCCGGACAGGGCTCACCCTGTTCATCTTCGCGTTGATCATGTTCACGGTCATCGTCATAGCAATGATCGCATCGTTCCAGAGAGAGAGTGTCGATGTCCTCTCGGAGAAGTTCTCGGGAGGGTTCGAGATCGTCGGATACTCTCTCAG
>DUKU01000206.1:4430-8085 GCA_013329135.1 Thermoplasmata archaeon | reverse complement strand
CAGTACTTGATGTGGCCGTCCTTGAACTTCTCGGTCCTGTGCCTCTGCCCCGTGAGCTTGCCCGATATGACGACCTGGCAGCCCTTGGCGCCCGACTCCATGATCCTGCGGACGGTCGAGTGCCCCGCGCGCCTGAAGTGCCAGCCTCGCTCGAGCGCGTTGGCCAGCTTCTCCGCCATGATCTGCGCGTTCAGGTTCGGGTTCTCGACCTCCTGGACCTCGATCTGCGGGTTGTTGAACTTGAAATCCTCCTCGATCGCCTTCGTGAGGCTCTTGATCGCCTCGCCCCTGCGGCCGATGACGAGTCCGGGCCTCTCGGTGATGAGTGTGACCCTGGTGCCCATGGGCGTCCTCTGGACGTCCAGCCCTCCGAAGCCCGCGCGGGTCACTCTCGCCTGCACGAACTCCTTCAGAAGGACCCTGCGGACCTTCTCCGTGACGAACTTCCTCTCGCTTGCCATGTAGTCCCTCCTCGATCCGCGTCTAGGACGCCTCTACCTCCTCTAGTATGATCTCGATGCTCGTGGTCTGCTCGTTCCAGGGGGAGCTGCTCCCGAACGCCCGGGGCATATACGCCTTCTGGATCCTGCCCCTGTGGGCGCAGGCCACCTTCACCCTCATGTTGTCCGCGTCAAGGCCCTTGTACTCCGCGTTCGACCTGGCGCTCTCTATGACCTTCATGATCGCCTTGGCCGCCTTCTCGGGGTATCTCGCGGGGCCGACCTTCGGCTTCGGGGCCAGGAACATCTTGTACCTCGAGTAGGGCACCGGTACCGTCTTGTCTATGACGCCCTCCAGGTACTTCTTCGCCTCCTCGACCTTCATGCCCTTGAGCTCCTTCAGGACCTCCCTGCAGTGCTTCGGCGACACGCTGATCTCCTTGCCTATGGCCTTCGAGGTCTTCTCCGGGTCCGTCTGCTGAGTGTATCCCATTCGTGTCACCTCACTTGAGCGGCATGAACTTGGACGACCTGGTCGCACCCACTCCCAGACCGGAGTGAGAGACTGCTCTCCTGGTCATCGCGAACTCGCCGAGCGCGTGCCCGATCATCTCCGGCTTGATGTCCACCTGGGCGAAGTCCTTGCCCGTGTACACCATCGCCGTCTTGCCGACGAACTCGGGCAGTATGGGGATCTCCCTCCTGTGGGTCCTCACGGGCCCGTGCGCGACCTTGAGCTTCTCGACGAAGACCTGCTGCTCCTCGTTCAGCCCTCGGATGTAAGTCCTCCGGGCCCTCGCGGGCAACAGCTCTATGATGTCTGCCAGGGGCATGTTCAGGAGCTCCTCCATGGTGTGCCCACGGTACGTGAACTCCTTCTTCCTCCTGGCTTGGATCTGGCTCTTCTTCTTCCTCAGCTTCCTCCTCGCGGCCTTGGCTGAACCGGTGTGCCTCGCGGAGGGCTTCATCTTCTTCTCTGGCGCCGGGGCGGCCGCCGGTGTCGCTGCGGCCGCCTTCGGGGCCGCCGCTGCGGGCGCTGCCGCCTTGTCCGTCGCCGGGGCCTTGCCGCCTGCCGGAGCCTTGCCAGCTGCGGGGGCCTTGCCTGCCGCCGGGGCCTTGGCCGCCGGCTGCTTCCCTGGTGCGCTCTTCTTCTCTTCGGCCATCGTTACACCTTCCTGGGTTTGCGCTGGGGCGCAAGCCTGCCTACCTTCCTACCGGGGGGCGTGTTCCTGCCCACGCTGGACTGTGTGCCCACGTGTGGGTGACCGCCTCCGCCGTGCGGGTGGTTGACCGGGTTCATTGCGACTCCCTTCACCTTGAAGTACGCCTTCGCCTTCCCTCTGTATGCGTGGAACTTCTTGCCGGACTTGGCGAAGGGCTTGTCCTTGTGCCCGCCGCCAGATACCATCCCGACCGTCGCGAGGCACTTGTTGTCGACCTCCTTGAACTTGCCCGACGGCAGGAGCACGGCGGTCTTCGCGCCGTGGCTCACGACAGTGGCGGAGTTGCCCGCGGTCCTCGCAAGCTTTCCTCCGTCCCCGGGCTGTAGCTCTACGTTGAATACGACCGTGCCCTCGGGCATGTCGCCCAGTGGCATCGTGTTGCCGGCGACGATGTCCCCGTGCCTGCCGAACGTCACCGTCTGGCCGACCGAGGTCCCGTCAGGGGCGATCATCCAGTGCTCGTCCTTCCCGTAGGCGACCTTCGCCACGGGCGCGATCCTGCCCGCCTCGTGCTTGAACCCGAGTATGGTCCCCTGGACGTCGTCCCTCATCTTGGGGTGCTTCGCTGCGGTGAACCTGAGATGTCTCGGGGACCGGTACCTTCCGAACCCGCGCCCCCTCCTCTGTGTTATGAGTTGCTTGCCCATGTCATCACCCTCAGAATATGCCTATCCTCATGCCGATCTCCTCGGCGGAGTACTCCTCCTTCAGCTTGATGATCGCGTGCTTGCCGTCCTTCATGATCTTGACGTTCACGCGGTCCACCTTCACCTCGAAGCGCTCCTCGAACGCCTTCTTGACCTCGGCCCTCGTGGCGTCCTTCCTCACGACGAACTCGAGCCTGTTGCCATCCTTCAGGTCCTGGGACGGAGTCCCCGACATCGCGTTCATCGTCTTCTCAGTGACATAGGGGTGCAGAAGTATCGTTCTCCTCATCTGGCCCACCCCCCGATGGTCTCGAGCGCCTTCTCGGAAACGACCATGAGTCTTCCAGGGTCCCCGCCCGGGGCGAGCATCGACGCGTTCAGTTCCGACGGCGTCGCGACATCCACTCCCGGGAGGTTCCTGAGGCTCCTCTCGCCCAAGCACTCGGACGAGAGCACGATCAGGATGCTCCTGGGCATCCTGTACCGCCTGCCCCTCATCTTACCCCTGCCGGCCCTGACCCTCTTGCCCTCGGCGGCCCTGACGATGTCGTCATAGACGCCTATGGACTCGAGCATCTCGACCGCCTCCTTGGTGGTCTTGACCGTCTCGATGTCGTCCTTGACGACAACGGGCACTGTGAGCTCCTCCTTGAACTGGTGGCCCCTGGCCTTGACAAGCTCCGTCTGGCCGGTCGCGCTCAGCGCGGACATCTTGGCCAGCAGCAGCTCCTTCTTGTTGATCTTCTTCCCGAGGTCCTTCTCGACCTTCGGCGGGTGCGCCCGTCTGCCGCCCACGTTGTTCGGCGACTGCGCGGCCGTCGAGCTGCCCTTGATCCTCTGGACCCTGGATACTCCGCGGCCTTTGCCCCAGGTCTCGACCGAGTGGCGCGCGCCCGCATACGGCTTGGGCCCGTACGGCTGTCTCCTGTTCGCCTCGATCGCGACGACGGCCCTGTGTATGACATCGGGCCTGACCTCGGTGTTGAACGCGATGGGCAGGTCCCTCTCGCCCGCGACCTCGCCCTTGAGGTCGTAGACATTGACCTTCCCCGGAGCGGACTTCGTGACCTCAGCCTCTGCCTTGATCTTCTTCATCTTCTTCTCGGCCATTCAATCACACTCCCTGTTTCGATTCAAGTGATACGAACGTGACCTGCGGCGCCTCCGGGAGCTTCATGCCCGTGTCCCTGATGGGCTGCCTGAGCCTGATGAGTCTCTTGGACGGCCCGGGGATGGACCCGTGGATTATCACGTAGCTGTTCCTCACATCGCCATAGTGCAGGAAGCCGCCCTTGGGGGTGACCTCCTCTCCCTTGTCGCCGATCTTGAGGATCCTCTTGTTCAG